>DAHVAI010000409.1 GCA_027314685.1 Nitrososphaerota archaeon
CGTCGGAGTGGCTCAAGACTGCCTAAATGAAGCAGTAAAATATTCGCAACAAAGAGTCCAGCACAAGAAGAAGATTGGAAAGCATCAGCTTGTACAAAGGGAGATTTCGAAGATAGTGGTCGACCTTCAGGCAACTAGACTTTTGACCTACAAAGCAGCTAGCCTGAAATCAAGATCTGACTCTGAACCTCAGAACTTGGATCTGAGAAGCGAGGCGGATTGGTGGATTGCCTTGGCAAAATATCATGCGGCAAATGTTTCCTTCGAGGCGGCAGACAAAGCGGTTCAGGTTTTGGGTGCGAATGGGTACTCCCTTGAGAATAGGCCCGCAAGGCATCTGGCCGACACTCGTGTCTGCAGGATATACGAAGGAACAGACCAGATCCTGGAGCAAAAGATAGCTTTGAAGCTTCTGGGCCCAGAATTTGAAGCATATTCCTGATTCAAGCGCCGACCCGTAAAGCATGAAATATCCAAGTTCTCTCATTTTGAAAGAGTGATATCGTGCCAGAGATTGTCGTCTGTTTCAAACAAGTACTCGATGAGACGGAGATCAAAATCGACAGGACGAACAACAGAATCAATTTTGACGGAGTTAGGACCAAAATTAGCGATGACGATAAGAACGCGATAGAAGAAGCTGTTAGAATCAAGGAGAAACATGGTGGTAGTGTTACGGCTGTTTGTGTCGGCACAACAGATTCGAAAAAGAGCGCCAAAGAGGCCTTGGCAATGGGTTGTGACAGGGCGCGGCTTGTGATTGATCCTGCTTTTCAGGACGGAGATGCGTTGAGCACATCTTTCATTCTTTCACGGGCAGTCAAGAAAGTGGAAAAGTACGATTTGATACTGACTGCAACTGGAACCACGGATTCGTATTCAGGTATTGTTGGTCCTAGTCTGGCAGAGTATCTCGACATACCCCTCATTTCATACGCAAACAAGATCACTCTATCTGGAAACAACGTCGAAGTTGACTCTTCGTTCGATGAGGGAATACTAGTGCTCAGATCTCCGCTCCCTGCTTTGGTCACGGTGTCTCGCGAGATAAACCAGCCAAGGTTTCCAACGCTGATTCAGATAATGGGCGCAGGAAAGAAGGAAATGCTTGAATGGAATGCCCAGGCGTTAGGCTTGGACCCATCTCAAATCGGCAAAGCTGGTTCCAAGACGATTGTGGAATCGCTTTCAGTTCCACAGTCAGCGAGAAAGAAAGTTCTGTTTGAAGGCAAACCAGAGGACACTGCGAAACAGCTTGCGGAAGCACTGATACGTGAAGGAGTTGTGAAAAATTGAGCAATGCTCTAATATACTCTGAAGACGTTAACGTGGCGCTTGAACTTGTTGGATTATCTTCTAAACTAGGCAAAAGCGCTTCAGTTGCATTGATTGGCCAAGGAGACGCAACTGATGTTGTGAAAAAACTGGCGGTTGTGGGAGTGGCCCAGATTCTTGTGGCTAACGGAGCGGCTTTCAAAAATCTACTCACGGATGAAGTAGTTGAAGCACTGTCGAAGATGTATCAAAAAGCTAATCCAGATCTGGTCTTGATTGGATCTACAAAGCGTGGAAAAGACGTCGCTCCCAGATTGGCAGCTAGGTTGAAATTGGGATGCATTTCAGATGCAACGAAACTCGAGGTTAGAGGAAACGGCATTGTCTGCCAGAGGCTTGTTTGGGGCGGGAATTCTATTGCAACTGTTACCTCAAGCGGTCCTGCGGTTGTTACTGTTCCACCAAGGGCGAACGAGCGAGCATCTGGCACTTCGTCGCCAAGCATCGTAAACGTGGATTTCGAGCCCAAGAACAGGCTCGTTGTACTGGAGAGAAGAGAGAAGCAAAAGGGACAGTCGAGCCTCAAGGATGCCGATGTTATCGTGTCTGCTGGTCGCGGGTTTAAGAAGAAAGAAGATTTAGCACTGTTAGATGATCTCACCAAAGTGTTGAACGGAGTCATGGGAGCATCCAGACCATTGACATCCGATCTGGGTTGGGTATCCGAAGAAAGACAGGTAGGCCTGACAGGAACTACTGTGAAGCCAAGACTCTACGTAGCAGTCGGGATTTCGGGACAAATCCAGCATCTGACTGGAATGCGCGATTCGAAACTAGTGGCCGCTATTAACACCGATAAGAACGCTCCGATCTTTCAGGAGTGTGACTATGGCATAGTAGGAGATCTATATACAGTTGTACCTCTGCTCGTTAGTGCGCTAAAGGAAAAACTGAGTACTTAGTATTCTAGCAGTCTGGACTAATTCATAATTAGCTCTCTGTTGTTGTGATCTACATCTCGCCTTGGCCGACCTTTCAGCATTCGCCATCCTCTATTACGTTCTTTATTCAATTGCGATAGCTAGTGTAGTCGCAATAATCCTGAGCGTATTCTCATTGCTCAGAAAACATGATGAGCCGCTCAAGTTTGGTCGCCTTTGGCTTCTTGGAAAAGACGAGACGCGACGGACTCTGAGACTCGACCTGATTCAATTCATGCATGTAGCTATCGTTTTGGGAGTAGGATTATCCATTTTGATATTCATTCTAGACCCCGTGTGGTCCTACTTGTATCCGCTGAAGTACGTTCTTCTTGTGCTTTCATTGCCGCTTGACGCAGGGTTAGTAGCTGCCTTTGTGTGGAGAGTACAGCGTTTCGGCGAGAGCCGGAAAGTAGAAAATCACCTTGGAACTGGACCCTCATTTACTAACGCATCGTCAATTTTTCAGCTCATATTGATTGCGACCATTGTCCTTACAACAGCTGAATTGTTACTCAGCTGGTTTCCCACCCTCGCGATCTATGATATAGCTCTCAATATTGCGAGGAACGCTCTGGTGGTTGGGTACTACAGCAAACCTGCAGCTAACCTTCTGAAGAGTTTTGACAGACCCCTTGCCAACATGAATCTACCATTCAAACTCAGCGACGTCTTGGAAGGTAAGACTGATGCATCGCAGGTGAAAATTGGGGTCGGAAGTCTGAATGAGTTTGACGATTCTGAAAAAATGTCTTACGACTCTTGTGTAGAAATTGGCGTCTGCGAATCTTCGTGCCCAGCAACTGCAGCTGGTCGGCCACTGTCTCCCCGCGTACTAATGAGGGAAATCAGTTTGCTCGCAGAAAAGGGAGAACAGGTCAGTCCATTTGAGTCGGTCAAGGAGGATGAGTTATGGTCTTGCACATCCTGCGGTGCGTGTGTTCAAAGCTGCCCGGTTGCTGTAAAGCACCTTGACATAGTATATGATCTGAGAAGAAACCTTGTTGGCCAGGGAAAGATCGACAAAGAGAAGACTGTCTTGTTGCAAAATCTATCACAAAATCAGAATCCGTATGGAATAAGTTCTAGTTCCAGGGCAGATTGGGTGCTTGGTCAAGGGATTGATACGCTAGCTTCGAATCCTAATGCCGAGTTCGTGTACTGGGTCGGTTGTGTTTCATCGTTTGACCAGCGAGCCCAAAACATCGGCAAGTCGCTTGCAAAAATTCTAAAGGCTGCAGGTGTTTCTTTCGCCATAATGGGGAACGATGAGGCGTGTAACGGAGATCCTGCGAGAAGGTTGGGAGAAGAGGGAAGGTACCAGGAGCTGGCGTATCAGAACATTGAGAGGATGAATGCGCACAACGTTAGGAAGATAATCGCTAATTGCCCTCACTGCTTTAACACGCTAAAGAATGAATATCCTCAGTTTGGTGGAAATTACACTGTCATTCATCACAGTCAGTTGATCTCCGATCTCATAGAGAGCGGCAAACTGAAACTGAAATCGAGACCCAAGGAATTGTATGCAACATTGCACGATGCTTGTTATGCCGTGCGTTACAACACAATCTTTGAAGAGCCTCGGAAGGCGCTTGAAGCGACTGGGGTTACCATAAAGGAGATGCATAGAAACAAGGAGAAAACGTTCTGCTGCGGCGCGGGCGGATCAAATTACTGGTACAAAGTCCCTCAGCAGGAGACAATATCAGGTATAAGGGCAAGAGAGGCCTCCAAGACCGGGGCTTCAACGCTAGCTACAGAGTGCCCATTCTGTCTATCAATGTTCGAAGATTCGGTGCGAGTTTCTGATAACAAGATTGAAGTACGTGACATCGCAGAAATCATTGCTGATCTCCTCTAGACGATTGAAAAACTAGCAATTTATTGTACCCTGAACTATAGGCACGTCGAATAGAGTATCAGTGGTTGGCGAGTGACCTTCAAGGCTGTAGGTCAGCTCGAGTGTGAGCACCGTGCCTTGTGCAAAGTATCCTGGAAGTGGAACGATTATCGTCTCGAAAGTTGAGTTAGTAGCTTTGTATTCTGCAAATGCAGTTCCGTTTAGCGGCAGATCTACTCGAATGTTCAATCCGGTAGCATATGCTGTAACTAGTTGAAAGCTCACGCCCGTTCTGTTTCCATCTACGTTTATTCCCAACCAATTTGAATAAGTCTGCGGAATGGTACCGCAGGCAACTTGAGTTGAAGTGCGCACAGCGTACGCACTGAAAAACGGCGTCTGGTGTGGAGGTTGATCCGACGTTATCAGCAATCCGAAGCTAGTGCCAAGGACCACTGCTAGAAGCAAAAATGCAATTGCAAAGATGTTGATCTTGTTCATTAGTTTTTATCCAATTGCGAAGCATTATTCTTGTTTGAGGGTATAAACGCAATTTGGATGAAACTGGTTTAGCTCTCTTCGTAAACTACTCTTGTGGTAGAATCAGAGAACCTACTGAATTGGGCAGACTTTTTTGTTTCATCGTGTGCAGCTTTCCTCACCTTGTAGTCATTATCGAAAACATATCGAGGGTCCGTCAAAGGAAGCTCTGAAACAGGAAGTTCCTTCTTGCCCCGTATTCTTACCCCAATTTTCCTCAGTCGAATTTTGCCTTTTGGAGTTCTAACGACATAAGCAACGAGTACTGCTGATGAATCCCTTTCAAGCACGTGAGAGTATCT
>DAHVAI010000413.1 GCA_027314685.1 Nitrososphaerota archaeon
TCGCGGGTATTTTTCATTGACCTGCAAGGCAAAGGATGGTCAAGACTACCTGTTCGTCTTGGACAAGAAGACGAAAAGACCTGATCCTGCTTCGCGCCTTCAACCCAAAGGAGTTCACGGTCCATCTCGTATTGTCGATCCTCAGATTTTTGAATGGACAGATCAGAGCTGGCGTGGTATTCCCAAAAAGGCTCTCCTAATTTACGAGCTGCATGTAGGCACATTCACAAGGAAGGGAGACTTTCAGTCTGTGATATCCAATCTCCCCTACCTGCGCAAGGAACTCGGTATCACTGCAATTGAGATTATGCCGGTTGGCCAGTTCCCAGGCAAAAGGAACTGGGGGTATGATGGTACATATCTCTATGCCGTTCAGAATTCTTACGGTGGTCCTAGAGGATTGAAGACACTGGTAAACGCCTGTCATTCTGAAGGGCTGGCGGTAATACTCGATGTTGTCTATAACCACTTTGGACCTGAAGGAAATTATCTCCCAGATTACGGTCCGTACCTGTCGACAAAGTATCGCACTCCCTGGGGACAGACCCCAAACTATGACGATGTGGGAAGTGATGAAGTCAGACGCTACGTGCTTGAAAACGCATTGCACTGGGTCTCTGAGTACCATGTGGATGGACTACGCGTGGATGCAGTCCATGGGATCTACGATCACTCTCCCAAACACCTCCTGGTTGAAATGTCACAGCTCACGCATTCTCTTGTTGATTATCTTGGAAGGGAGTTCCATCTGATCGCTGAGAGCGACCTCAACGACCCAGTCGTTGTCGATGGGAAGGAGAGCAGAGGTTACGAGTGCGACGCGCAGTGGTCAGACGATTTTCATCACGCAGTTCATGCGTACCTAACCGGGGAAAGGCAGCGACACTACATGGATTTTGGCCGCTTGGTAGATATTTCAAAATCCATCAAAGTGTGGTTTGTCTACGACGGCAAGTATTCAAGTTACAGGCAACGCACTTTTGGTGCGCCCGCCTACCAAGCGTCAGGCGACAAATTTGTTATCTTTACGCAAAATCACGATCAAGTGGGAAACAGGGCCGGCGGCGAGCGACTGTCACTACTCGTGTCCAAGGAGAAGCTAAAGATTGCCGCTTCGCTGTGCCTTCTCTCGGGCAACTTACCTCTACTTTTCATGGGCGAGGAGTACGGAGAAACATCTCCGTTCTACTATTTTATCGATCACTCTGACAAGAAGCTCGTGCAGGCAGTCAGAGAGGGTCGGAGCAGAGATCTCGGCCTGATCCATGGGAGAGAATTCATCGACCCGCAAAGTCCATCCACGTTTGCAAGATCTAAAATAGACCTCAATTCGAGGCTAGATGGCCCAAACAAGGAGATCTTCGAATTCTATCAAGAACTCATCAGATTACGAAAATCTCATAACATCTTCTCGGAATTCGAAAGTGCTTCGATGAGAGTTGTAACTCTGGAAGATTCAGAATCCATTCTAGTGTATCGAAAATCAGAGTATGAAGAGTTTCTTCTTGTGTATTCATTTGGAACATCAGAAAGATCGATCGCCTCTCCCGTTTCGGAAGGCAAGTGGGACAAGATATTGGATTCTTCAAATCTAGCGAAAGATCTGGTGGCAGGGATTGATTTGACAATTCCACCGACGACCGTCATAGTTTACTCAAGGACACAATGAATAGAAGATGAAACCACTCGATTTTGCTCTAGTGATCCACAATCATCAACCTGTCGATAACAAAGACGAAGTTATCGAAATGATATACAATAAATCCTACTTACCTTTCATTGAAATTCTCTCAAAACATCCACAAGTCAAGGCTAATCTCCACTATACTGGATCCCTTCTTGACTGGCTCGAATCCTATCATCCAGAGCTAATCTATAAGATCAAGTCACTCGTAGCGAGGGGACAAGTGGAGATGCTTGGAGGAGGTTATTACGAACCCATCCTCGCTGTCATTCCTGATTCGGATTCAATAGGTCAGCTGACCGAGCTGAGTCAGAAGATTGCGAGATTGTTTGGCATTCAGCCGAACGGCTGCTGGATGGCAGAAAGGGCGTGGGAACCACAGTTGCCCGAGATTCTAGATCGCTCCAAAATCAAGTACACTTTGCTCGATGAGGTGATGCTTTCACTTTCAGGAATAAGTGATTCAGGCTGCTTTGAACCGTACCTTGTGGAGAGTCGCGGTAAGTACACTACAATCTTTCCTATTCTCAGGACCCTGAGAAAGTCCATTCCATACAAGAGTGTTGGTACTTTATTCAGATATCTAAAACAAGTTGCAACGACCGGAGGTCGTCTTGCTGTTTATGCAGACGACGGAGAGAAATTTGGGGCATGGCCACACAGCTACGAGATAGTTTACAAACAAGGTTGGCTGGAATCATTCCTGAGCTCGATAGAGAAGAACAGCGAATGGCTGAATACCGTTCTTCTTTCAGATTATCTAAAGAGAAGGCCACCAGAGACAAGGACCTATCTGTCCTGTGCGAGTTATCCAGAGCTGATGGATTGGTCGCTTCCAGCGTCCAGCAAGCTTGAAACTGCAAAGGGATTCTGGAGGTTGTTTCTAGCTAAATATCCAGAGAGCGCTCGGATGTATTCGAAAATGCTTCAAACAAGCGAAGCCGTTCACTCACTAGGAGATCAAGCTTCCACTCAGATGCTTCACGAACTTTGGAAAGGGCAGTGCAACGATGCCTACTGGCACGGCGTGTTCGGGGGACTGTACCTGGCGATGCTTCGGAGAATAACATACACGCACCTGATCGAAGCACAAAAGCTGGTCGAGGCTGCAAAGCACAAGGGTAGTGGTTTCATCGAGATTTCGAAAGCGAGTTTCGATGGTCACGAGGAGTTTCTTGTCAATTCGGAGTTTCTGGGAATACTAGCCAGTCCAAAGTACGGAGGGTCCTTGGTTGAGTTAGACTACAAACCAAAGTCAGTAAATCTGTTTGATAATCTAGCTAGGCGTCAAGAGCGATATCACAATGAAGTTCATGATAAGAAAAAGCGAAACTCCTCTAAGAGACTGCGCTCGATTCACTCGCAGATGGCCGCAAAGGAAAAGGGTTTGAGAAATCTCATAGTGTTCGAGAACGGCCACAGATTCAGCTTCTTGGATCACATCCTGAAAGAAAATGCGACGCCTTCGGACATACAGTCCAAGACGAATGTGGAGCTTTGCTCGCCGTACGGCCCATACATTGCGAAGACGGAAGAATCCGCGGAATCTGCTAGAATTGACTTTACAAGAACTTGCAAATTACAAAGGGATGAGATCGCGCTTCAAAAGCGGTACGCGATGAGAAAGAGTTCTTCTGATCTTGAAGTGAGCTGGGCGATTGCTTGTCACGGCAAGCGATCATATGTATTTTCGCCCGAAATTAACCTCAGTTCACTAGGAGATCAGGATTTTGCAAAGAGAAACTCTAAACCTCTTATCCTGAAGCAAACAAGACGCTTGGAATTGTCTTATCCGGAATTTGGTGTGAGCGTTGACTTTGATTTCGCCCTTCCGACAGATATCTGGCAGATTCCAATCAACACCGTGTCCAAGTCAGAAAGTGGGTACGAAAGAACGCTCCAGTGTGTTTCTATCATGCCGCGATATGCGTTTGATGGCTCCGGAAGATTAGATGCGTACATACGATTGAATATTACGAATTAACGCGGGCTGATATTTGCTACTGCGAGACTTGCAATCACAATGCTGCAAGATAGTGCATAGAACTCAAGTGTACTTGCTGGCAGGAAGCTGACAAGATAAGATTAGAGCGTATCGTCGTACCTGAAGACGATCTGAGCAAAGAGGAAGCAATACAGAGAGGAGCGGAAGAGCATCAAGAAGGAGAGAGGGAAAGAGAATGGTGTTTTCTCAGATTGACGTATTTTAGGCGAGACGCTTTGCTAGCTTCTGTTTCTCCCTCTCTATAGTAGTTGCTGCGGTTATGAAACCCATATGCGTAAACGCTTGGGGAAAATTCCCGAGCATTTTCTTCTTTTTCGGGTCGTACTCTTCGGAAAACAACCCAACGTGATTTGAACATTCTAGAAGCGAGTCTAGAAGTTGTTCTGCTTCATCCAGTTTGCCTGCAAGTGCAAGACAGCTCGCGAGCCAGAAACTGCAGATTAAGAAGGCACCTTCCTTTCCTTGCAAGCCGTCGTTTGCTTTGTATCTGTAGAGGAATTTCCTGTCGTATAGTAGCTCCTTCTTGATTTGCTCTATCGTAGAGAGCATCTTGGGATCTGCTCCGTCAATGAAACGCACTTGGGGCATCAACAAGTTTGCGGCATCCATATCAGTAGAACCAAAGTCGCGAACGAAGGAGTTTATCTTACCATTCCATCCGCGGCTCATTATCTCTTCTTTTATCTCATCCCGGAGTTTAATCCATCCTGCAATATCCTCTTTGATCTCAAGTGTCTCTGCTATCTTGATCGCTCTATCTAGTGCGACCCAGCACCAGACCTTTGAGTATACAAAATGCTTCCGCTCCCCTCTGACTTCCCAGATCCCACAGTCAGGCTTGCTCCAGTTTACTTTTACAGATTGCAGTATAGGCACTATCATGTGGTTATAGACTCTATTGGAAATTGTCCTGCCGTGCAAATGCGAAAAATAGAGTGCATCAAGTAATATTCCGTAAACATCTAACTGCACTTGATTCCAAGCGCCGTTGCCTATCCTAACTGGAAATGATTTGCGATAGCCCTCCAAGTGAGTCAGTTTCTTTTCTGTCAGAACTCTGTCTCCCGTGATTCCTATCATCACTTGGATGCTTTCTGAAGTAAGATAGAATGTGCTCGTGATAAGCTGAGTGTAAGCAAACTCTGCCTGTTTGTGCCCTAGTGAGTGCAGAGCCCAGAGGACAAATGAGGAATCACGTATCCAAGAGTAACGATAGTCCCAGTTCCTGCTGCCTCCCATCTCCTCTGGAAGTGAAGTCGTCGCGGCAGCGAGAACAGCTCCAGTCCTGGAGTAGACTAGTTCCTTCAAGGCAAGGGCTGACCGAATGACCTGATCTTTCCACTTGCCGTTATAATCGCAATCTTTTGCCCACTTGCTCCAGTAGCTCCTGGTTTCCTTCAGCTTCTCATCGGTATTCGAGTCCGGTGTGTACTTCAATGTGAAGCCACCATACCTGAGAACCAGGTCCTGCTTGTCTTCCTTGTTCAAAGTAAGCGAGCCGCGAAGAGAACCATTCAGCGTCTGAAAGTCAAGTTGCGTCGCAAGAGTGAGTTCTTGTGTGTTACCCTTTGTAGGGATAAATGTGTAGCCTGCATGATCAAACTTCTCGATCTTTGGAATGACTGTCCCATAATTCGGTCTGGGTTGAATTCTCACCTCGAGATCCGACTTGCCTTCAATACAGCTTATCCGTCGATGTATCTCTCCCGTCGAGACAATCGTGCCAGAAAGCTGGAAACAGGGCATAAAGTCTGTTATCCGCGACAATCCACTTGCCGTTCTAAACTCGGTGATCAGGATGTTGGTCATTCCTTCATAGTATTGCCTTGCCTCAAACTCTTCGTCCCAAGGGAGTATCTGGAAAGTTCCTCCCTTTTTCACATCAAGTAAGGCGCCAAATACGCTTGGAGAATCAAAGCGCGGCATGCAGAACCAATCAATGGATCCAGTCATGCTCACAAGTGCGCAAGTGCTCTGATCTCCAATCAGTGCGTAATCCGATATATCCTTGTAATCATTTAGGGACTTTTTCTTCTCGAACTTTCTCCAGGTTGAACTGCCCCTATGCGTCGAGCCATTGTCGATCTTTTTCTCCATTTTATCACGCACTATTAACTAAACAATCAAATCAGTCAAATGGTTCTAAGAAGATCTCTTTCATCCCAGTCGATTAGTTGCAATAGAAAAAAGACTTACTATTATGCGATCCAATTTCATAATCGCTTTGGCTATAGACGAGTGCATAAGATTTTTGATTCGCTATTAATCGCGGTGCGCTAGCTTGGTGGAGTGCTTTCTGCTTTCTTGAACGTATAGTTCTTCGTTGCGAGAGCGAAAGCCATCATGCAGAAAGTCAAAGCAATTCCTATCGCAAACACTAGGTTGAACGCAAACGCCGATGGGAGCGTCGCAACTGCAACTGGATGGCCATTAATCACCTTGATCAAGGGCTTGGTGTAGGTCGACATTACGCTTGTCGCAACTACTGGACCTATGGCTCCGCCAATGTTTCGAAGCATCGTGTTCATTCCCATGCCTATCGCAAGATCTTCTCTGGGCACTGCGATCGCGATCATGTTTACTATCGGGACGATGACTCCAACCATTCCGGCGAGACACACAAACAGATCAATCACCGTGTCAGTCCTGGTCGCTCTGTTTAAGATGAACATCGCAAGTCCGAGCGCAATTATTCCAGCTGAGGCGAATAGAACTGGTTTCGGCCCGGACCTTGGCAGAAGTTTGCCAATGAGCGGCCCGACCACGAGCATTCCAACAGCCGCTGGACCCATTGTCAGTCCGGCCTGTATCACCGTGAGACCTAGTCCAAACCCGGAGGGGAGCTGAGAATAGTATGTTATCGCGAAGAAGACTAGGAACATTGTCAGCATAGAGAATATGCCAACCATGTTCGCCACTAGGACGTTCCTTACACGAAGGAGCTTTAGGTGCATCAGTGGATCAGCCTTGTTTCGCTCGAACATGAAAAAGTAGAATGCTAGAGCTAGTCCAGGGATTAGGAATCCAAGTTCTTCAAGCGATAACCAGCCGAGCGTTGGCCCTTCCGTGATGTAGACCAAAACAAGTGTGACGCCAGCGATCAAAATTGCAGCGCCCAGATAATCCATCCTTCTCTTCACCATGTTTGTATCCTTTCGGAGAACCTTCGCAACGATAACAAACAATACCAGACTCAGTACCACTGCAGTGTGGAACGCGTATTGCCATCCTAGATCTTCCACGACGTAGGAGCCGAGTATCAGGCCAATTGTGGCTCCGATGGCGAAGGTGGCGCTGATGATACCCTGAGCCATTCCAATCCGCTCCCTTGGAAAGGTCTCAGAAACGATTGCAAGCGACAATGGAATGATCGCAAATCCTATTCCTTGCAGTGCTCTTGCGAAGATTAGAAAGTACATCGAAGGGGAAAAGCCTGCAACTCCAACGCCCACAATGTAAAACGACAACGAAACAAGGAACATTTTTTTCTTGCCGTAGCTATCCCCTAGTTTGCCAAGTAGCATAGATGCTCCAGCTCCTGTAATCAAGTAAGCTGAGCTGATCCAGGATGAGAGCGTATCAGTACTGTTAAAGTGGTTCTGGATAGTCGGAATTCCTGGTATCACCATGGTTTCGACATAATTGACAAGCAGAGCGACTCCGACGAGTGAAAGGAGCACTCGCCTCATGTGGGCTTCGTTAGTCTCTACCGATGAGTTAACTTCGCCGGCTTCCTTTGTCAATTCAAAATCACAAAATGTGAGTTAGAAATAGTACAGCGAATTGCTTGTGAACTTAAAAGTCTTCAGACAGCAGAGACACAATAATCCTTTCCTTCCCATTGATTACTCAAGGGCCAGAAGAAAGTAAACATGAGTTTGTTATTCTTCTCCAAACCTATATCCACATAATACACGCCTAATTTTGTCTCTTTGGAATCAGCATCATTTGTCGTACGCCACTCATCGATGGAGTAGTGGATCCTAAATGGATTGGTCATTTGAACCCTGAGTTTCCTTCCATATTTCAATAGTCGCGGTCTTCGGTTAGGCTTCCAGATTTCTAGACGCTTGCAACGTGATCTATCAATCATGTACCTCTCCTTCACCTCTGGAACAAGATCGAATACTTTGCCGTCAGACGCCGAGCGGAGGAGCTTGATATACTCTGAATGCGCCCACGCAAGAGGCATCGCAGCTCCAGTAGGACCTCCAAAGAACAGATGGAGTTCTTTGATATCCTGCTGATCCCATACTTGCTCAGGTAGTAAGCCAGTGGGAGATGCGAACTTTTCCATGGCACTAATGTAGTTTTTGACTCTATTCCCCAGAGCAACTTCGTAATGTCCTCTTTCACCCGTCAACAGTGGCCAACCTCGTCCCTTTCCCCACCCGGTGTACGGTCGCCCATCATCCTTTTGGCCGTAGCCATCGTGGTTGTATCTCCTCCACACAGGTCCGAAGGGCGTGTCGATTTTCAAGAATGCGTCCACTACCTTTAGTGAGTCTACGATGATACAATCATCGGGCGCTCGAACTCCATACCTGACAAGTTCAAGGAAGCCGGCGTCAATTATTTCTTTTGCAGGAAAGGTTTCTTGACCGTTTGGTGGTTGATTCGCCAGCTTGAGCTGACCGTTGTTCGGATCTTCAGAGGGTTCTTGGTCACCCAGATGTACCGGGCATATTCGTATGTAGTGTTTATCTATTCCCGGAACGAGCGTGCCCGAAGTAGTGACTGTCCATTCTTCAATGTGTCCCTCGAGAAAGTCGGCATATTCTTCCATGAATTGTGCGTTCGATTCCTCTCCACGAGTACGAGCATAGTCAGCTGCACAGATCAGCGCCACAATGTTTACAGCTAGTGTAGAAGGTGAATAGCCACTGGCCTCTTCCCATCTTTCCTGTTGAGTTGCAGGTCCATTCTTTATCAGATAGCTCGCAGCTCGCATCACCATCTCGTACGGATCAAAATCTTTGAGTGCATTGTCTTTGTGCAGGTGCCAAGCTAGCAAGATTGGAAATGATACCTCGTCTAGCTGAATTCCATTCCAGAACGGCTCTCCGTCGATCCAGAAATTTTGTGGAAAGCCGCCGTCTTCGTTCTGACATGCAGCTAGGTAGATTAGTGCATGTAACGGATGAATTGTGTCACCCGCAGCGAGAAGAGCAGTAGCAGTGTTGCACATGTCACGCGTCCAGACGAGATGGTAACCCCCGCGATCTGCGTCATTCGCAGCCTCTCCCCAAGGAATCGTGAGCGAAGCTATCATTGCGCCAGGATATCTCTTGTCCTCATGCGCCAGAAGAATACGGTAGCTCGCGTGGTAAAGGTTTGTTTTCTCTACCGAGTATCTTTCTAGTGGGAGTACATCTTTGTACGCACTGGCCCACTGGTCCACGAATAATTTCTTGTACTCGTCAAATGGTGTACTGAGTGACTGAAGAAGGCAACTGATCGAATTCTGTAGCGTATTCCCGAACGCCAATGCTAGCACAAACTCCGAAGACTTGCTCAAGTCGAGCTGAGCGGTGAGCGCCACGTTGCCGTTGAGTGCCTTGCCAAATTCCCAGTCCATCCCAAAATGTTGTGACACGTCTCGCCATCCGTCGCTGAACCCTACGAATCCTGCCGAGGTCTTTGTAAATGGCACGCTCGCAGCAAGAGTGAGCCAAGTATCTCCTTTCTGTGCTGCGACTATCTTGCGACCTAACACTTCTAGTGTAAAGGCGTTGTTTCCCATTCCTCCGCCTTCTAGATGTGGGGCACATAGGACAAACACATTTAGCTGATCAATCAGTTCGCGCTCACAATCGATTTTGATGTTCTGCAAGACGCATGGAAGGTCTGGATTGGAGATGACCTGCTTTCTTATTTCATACATCTTACCCGGCTCAGAGTTAGTAATGTTGTAGCCTAGTGAATGCAAGGATAGTGGTTCGATATTAGACGTGAGATGCCGTTTCTCTTCGTGAAAGAAGTCACGGCCATTGGTGATCAATAGTTGCAAATCTCTTAGCTGTGGAGTATCAATAGTAGGATAGTACACCTCAGTGACAATTCCCCTCCATATTGTGAACCAAATCTTGCTCGCGTTTGAGTAGGCAGTGCCAATACCATCTTTGTTTGAATGGGACCACCGAGGTTCAATCCCTGGTTTGCCAAATGCCTCGCCGTTTGTGCTGAACTTTACCATGAACTATGCGTACGTTTTCTTTCCTTAGGCGATAAGTTTATTCCATGATTTGAAGCCAAATGTAAAATAAGCAAGTTGTTGGAATTATTTTCAGTGAATACCGTGAAAGCAATTGCCATAACCCCAAAGCAGCCTGGAAGCCTGAGATTGGAAGAGCAAGATGTGCCAAAGCCAAAGAAGAATGAAGTTCTGCTCGAAGTCCAGAAAGTGGGAATTTGTGGCACTGATAGGGACATAATCAGTGGCTTTTACGGCGAGGCACCCGAAGGCGCAAGCATGCTTGTCCTAGGACATGAATCTTTGTCTAGAGTTGCGGGGTTTGGAAGTGGAGTGCGTGGCTTTAAGAAAGGAGATCTGGTGGTCGCGACCGTCAGAAGGAACTGCCCTGAGAATTGCATTTTCTGTAAGAACGGACAATCAGACATGTGTGTTACAGGTCACTATTTCGAACACGGAATAAAGGGTCTACACGGGTTTGCAAGAGAGTTTGCCACGACTGATGCTGGATTCGTCGTAAAACTGCCGGAGCTTTTGAAGGAAGAAGGAGTACTGTTAGAGCCCCTGACAATAGTTGAGAAAGGAGTACTGCAGACGGTAACTATACAGAGAGCGCGAATGAAAAAGTGGAGTCCAAACAAAGCACTCGTGCTCGGCGCGGGTCCAGTTGGTTTGCTAGCAACCGCACTACTACGACTAGGCGGCTCCCAGGTCGACACAGTTGCCCGAGTTCCCGAAGACAGTCTCAAAGCAAGACTCGTCAAGCAGACTGGTGCAAATTACATCAATACGAGTATAACTCCGCTTGAAAGTCTCGAAGGCTCATATGATGTTGTGCTTGAACTTACAGGAAACACTGGAGTCGCGCTGGAGGCACAAAAGTTAACGAGTGTCAATGGCATAGTTTCCTATCTTGGCGTCTACAAGGAAGAGCAGGAGACCGAAAATGCCGGAAAGATTTACACTGATCTTGTGTTGGGAAACAGGGTCCAATTTGGATCTGTCAATGCAAATAAATCATACTTCATCCA
Source organism: Nitrososphaerota archaeon (assembly GCA_027314685.1). The sequence continues at coordinate 10,914 of DAHVAI010000413.1, forward strand.
AGGCGTGAAAGACCTTCAGAAAATCAGGAGAAAGTGGAATGGCTTTCTTTCAAAAATAATCACAAAGCGTGTCAGCATTGACAATTACACAGAAGCATATGGAGAAAAAAGTCACGAAGAAATCAAGACGGTGCTAGAGATAAAGATCTAACTCATTATATGGTAGTGTGAGTACGAAGAGGTCGAGTAATCATGAATACATCAGACATTATCGCAGACCGTCTGATAGA
>DAHVAI010000419.1 GCA_027314685.1 Nitrososphaerota archaeon
ACTAGTTGCTTTTCCTTTCTGGTTAAATCGGTGTCTTCCACAATGCTGGGATATCTTGCCAATCTTTCAATTCCACCCCTTGGTCCAAACGGATAATCTGTTCCAAAGACAATTTTCTTAGCACCGAACACTTTGTTGGCACACTCTATCGCGGGTGCGTTTCCGCCAATGGCCGTGTCAAGGATGAAGCCACCGAAATGGCTCATTGCAGGACGTTTTCCCTTTACCTGATCGAATTTCTGATCTGGCCTTGCAAGTGCCATTTCCTTGTCGTAAGATTCATTGATCCTCCCTGCGAAGAACGGGATCATAGCTCCGAGATGATGAGCAACGACTTTGAGTTTAGGATTCCTTGCCATAGTGCCGGAAAGAACTAATCGCGCCATTGTGAGAGATGTTTCAAATGGCCAACCTAGAACATGCATGAGATCAAATTCATCCTCGTACAGTCTGCTGTCTGGAGTAACTGGATCCACGGGGTGAAGATAAACAGGAAACCCGAGTCGAGCTGCCTCATCCCAGAACGCAGGATATTGATCCACTGGTTTCCCAGCTATGTTGGTTACAGCCATGAATCCTCTTAGACCCAAATCCTTGATAGCTCTGCGCATCTCTTCGAGACCTCCATTTTCAAGGCCCCTGAGAGGAGGTGTTGCCAACGCAATCACACGACCTTTACTCTTAGCAACGGCTTCAGCCATGTCGTCATTAATCATCCTACAGAGTTTCAATTGCTGCTCGCCATCAAGTATGGGCAAATGGTTGGGGTCAAGACCTTGGTACATGCAAGTTACCTGCTTTTCGAATTTGTACTTGTTCATCTGTGAAATTCTGACGTCAAAATCGATCATGTTGGGATATGACTCACATCTCTTTGCCGTGTGCTCTGCAGGTCCTCGAACTTTCGGATCAGGGGATTGCAATATCTCCTTGAGATAAGTTGGTGGAATGTTGTGGGTGTATGCATCTATGACTGTTCTCATTTTGCTCGTCTCTGTTTGCGGATTTTCTTTGTTATGTATAATATGTTTACGAGCTCGAAATGAATGAGATGGATCTTGGAGGCGCCTTGCTTTTCCCGCTTTGGCCACCTCTGAATAGCTAATGGTCTTTTGAGGTCTTCCTTAACATTGCTACAACGTCATCGGTTTTCTTCACTTCGAACAGCTTTTTCATGACCTCTAGCGAGGCCCTGTGTGCGTCAGGATCGCCTCCACCAACCGCGTCTTCTACAATGAAAGGAATGTACCCTAAACATGACGCATGTCTAGCGGTCGTCTCCACGCCCATCTCGGTACTGACTCCGGTAATGAGAAGAGTGTCAACTCCCTTGTTTCTGAGTAGTTGGTCAGTAGTGGTTCCTACGAAGAGACTGGGTGTGTACTTCTTCATGACAATGTCGGTCTTTTGCGGGACAAGTTGATTCATGATCTGCCAGTCATGCGTTCCTTCGATCATATGCTGAGTAGTCTTGGGATCGCTTCCTCTACGTCTGAGGCGATACATCGAATACTTGCTTTGATACTCGTAGGGCATTCCCGTCGTTTGTGTGTAGATGACAGGTCTTTGAAGCTCGTGCATGACACTGACAAGTGTTTTCACATTCGAGATCATTGCGTCAAGGTTAAACGCCTTCCCTGCGATTCCATATTGAACATCCCACACAACAAGTGCCGAGTTCGACAACGTTCCATCCCATTCTGTCATGATGATTGCAACACCGCCCTCCAATCTTCCCGAAGTATATCGTGGTTTCGATTTATTGATGAAATTATACAACGTGATTAGATGTCCACAGGTTTAGAACTTCGAAATTCGACCGAGATGGTTAGTACGCAAATAACTAACAAGCGATTTATAAACGGAAACTAAATTGGTATATCCTACAGAGGCTATGATTACAACATGTCAACCAAGCATTTCCTTGAATTCATCTCCAAGCCAGAGAGAAGCGAGAAACCTAGGAAGAAGGGAATTACTATGGCGATAGATCCAATTACACCGCTAGTACTCGAGCGCTATAGCGACTATGTGGATACAGTGAAGTTGCTTGAAACAACCATGTGGGCTCCTGACTCCGTAATCAAGGAGGACATAAGGCGGTACAAGGCTCACGGCATTAACGTTCAGATCGGTGGAATTCCATACGAAATAGCACGTGCCGGAGGCAAAGAAGAGGAGTTCCTGACTGAAGCAAAGAATCTTGGCGTGGATATTCTGGAATATGAGACACACGCGCTAAAACCTACGAAGGACGAAGTTAAGCATGATATTGACGCTCTAAAAAAGCGAGGATTCCGTATCGTTGGAGAAGTGGGAGCAAAGTGGGCGTACAAAGACACAACCAGATACGAGCGGGACTACATAGACGTCCAGAAGACGATCGACGCTTTTGCGTTATTCTTGGATGCGGGTTGTGAGAAGATGTATTGGGAAGGCCTCATAATACAGAATCTAATCGGAAAACACATGGAGAACAGAGCGGGACAAAAACAATTGCTCGAAGTAGCAAACACAATTGGTGAAGAGCACATTGTTTTCGAGCTTTGGGGTCCCAGTATGACCGTACAACAACCAGCAAAGGGCTGGTCCTGGTTAGTGAATCAATTTGGCCCAGAAGTAAACATTGGCAATGTGTACAACGACGGCATTAGGATACTTGAGTCGGTCAGAAGAGGAACATTCTATGAATGGGATCATCCTTACATTCGTTGGCTAGCAGACGGCAAGCCTACGAAGAACTGGTGGCAGATGGACACTCCTCCTTACGATGTGTATGTCGACAAGTACGGACGTTGAAGTGCTTTACCATAAAGTGTGAGATGAAAAGATAACTTGCGAGTAGTCGACGCGGTAGCGCAATACTTCGTGAATGAAGGCGTTGAGCATTACTTTGGTTACATTGGCGGAACAATTTGGCCATTTCTGGACGCGCTAATAGACAAACCACAGCTAAAGGGCATCCAACCGAAACATGAGGCCGCTGCGGTTCAAATGGCTGACGCATATTTTAGACTCAAGCACAAGATAGCTCCTGTAATTGTGACAAAGGGGCCAGGCGTCCTAAACACTGTTTGTGCCCTGAGCAACGCAATGCACGATTCATCAGCAGTCGTGCTGATTTCCGGTGCCGGCGCAACTCAATTCTTTGACCGAGGAGGATTCGAAGAAATCTACTATCACCAGAATGAGGACACTACCTCGGTCTTTAGGCCGATAGTAAAGCGTGCTTGGCTGGTTGTCAGACCTGAACACACACTGGATGTTATGGCCAGGGCATTCAAAACAGCCCTCAGTGGTAGACCTGGCCCTGTCTTCGTCCAACTCCCTTGGGACATTCAGAACACAGAGATTGATTTCCCTGTGCCCAGTCCTAAGACACTTAGGGCAGAGGGGAGGGTAAGGGGAGACTCTAAAGCAGTAAAGCGAGCAGCCGAGTTGTTGTATTCCGCTTCCAAACCTCTGATAGTTGTCGGGGGAGGAGCCATGACCTCAGAGGCATTGCCAGAAATTCTAAGGTTATCTCGTAACTACAATGCGGCAATAGTCACAAGTCTCAACGCCAAAGGATATGTTCCTGACACTGAGGCGCTTAGTCTCGGACAAATAGGAAGGTCGGGTTCTGGGGCGGCAAACGAAAGTACTCGTGAAGCAGATGTTGTTCTTTCAGTTGGTTGCAGATTCACTGATTGGGACACGGTAAACTGGAGACCTAATGTAGTCTTCAATTTTCCCCAGTCCAAGCTAATCCATATTGACATAGATCCGGGAGAGATTGGCAGGAGCTACCATACAGAGGTTGGAATCGTAGGAGACGCGAAGGCCACACTGGAAGATATTTTGACCGTGATGGATTCCATGTCTTCTGGCGGACAACCCAAGGCAAAGTCGTGGGCAGAAACCATTGCAAAGAGAAAATCTGATTGGGATCAGATCCTTTCGAAAGACCTTCTTTCTGACGCCAGTCCAATTCATCAGGGCAGGTTGCTGAACGAGGTTCGCAAGGCGCCACCACCAAACACCATATTCTTCAACGATATTGGAGACATTATACAATATGGGCAAGGATATCTCAAGATCCTGGAGCCAAGCACTTGGTACATCAACGGTGGAATGATGCAAATGGGCTGGGCTGCGGCAGCTGCTCTAACCGGAAAGCTCCTCTACCCAGATAGGCCGTGCATAACTCT
>DAHVAI010000420.1 GCA_027314685.1 Nitrososphaerota archaeon
TCTAGTTCTTCTGTGAGATGTGAATTTGAAATGGCATCATCGTTTAGGCTCCTTCCTTCGTGGAATGAAACTAAGGCTGCAATTCCGGGACTGTTCGTGGTGGTTTTTCCTATCGCAGTAATATCCGAACTAATTTATTGGCTCGAATCTGATTACGTGGAAGCTACGTATCACATCCCTGCTCCCGTAATCGCGCTAATGATAGCAGCTGTGATCGCAATTGTGATCACAAACATTGTGAATCTTCCCGCCGTATTCAACGAAGGAGTTCAGTTCTCCACACGCTGGTTGCTCAAGATAGGTATAGTCCTTTACGGGTTGAACTTTTCCTACGACTTGTGGCTAAAGCCCGGGTCACAGTGGATTCTTCTGATAGGATTAATCGCAGTTGCAGTTCCTATAGTTACCGCTTACAGTCTGGGGAAGCTTTTCCGGCTCGATGATCACTCTAGCATGCTTGTTGGCGTAGGCACTGGTGTATGTGGCATCTCTGCGATCGTCGCAACTCATCAAGCACTCAAGTCAGAAGAAGAATCTGCTGGGATGGCGCTTGCAACAATACTTGTGTTCGGAACTTTCATCTTGTTCCTGTATCCAATCCTGGAAGGTTTGCTCTCGCTAAGCACCAATGTCTATGGAGTTTGGACCGGCGCTACCACTCTGGATCTTCCACAACTAGTCGCTGCGTCGCTACAAGGAGGAGGAAATGCGGCTCTACTTCCAGCGCTTTGGGTGAAGTCTATAAGGATCGGGCTTCTTGCTCCTGTGATATTAGTACTCGTAACGAGATTTGCAAGAAGCAGTCATAGTACGATCGAGGGCAATTCCAAGTACAAAGATGTCCTTGGAGCATTCCCACTCTTCATTATTGCGTTCTTCTTGGTCATTTTGATCAACACCGTGTTTCCAGTTCCGAGCTCAATAGTTGCGCCTCTTGCAACGGGCAAGGGTGAATTCCTCAGTCTGAATCTTGCGAATGTGCTTCTGACGACTGCGATCATAGGAATATGCTTTCGCGTGAGAAAGAACGTTGTCTCCAAGTCGGGGTGGAGGATACTCGTAACTGGAGGTCTCGCTTGGCTTGCTCAATCAATGTTGGTGTTATGGTTGACGTACATCTTACCCATCCCGCATGTCTAATCACGCTGCCAGAGGCCTCAAAAGATCGTCGTAACGAGACGCATTCAACGGGCTTCATCATAAGCAAACCTAATTATGCTGCCTTAGGCCATCTAAAGCAGTTGAAATGAAGCAAAGGATTGCAAAGATGATTGATATTTCTCAAAAACCCATTATTACGCGAAGAGCTATAGCTGAAGGGAAGATCTTTCTCCGCAGGACCACGATGAAACGAATCAAGGAGGAAAAGATTGAGAAAGGGGACCCGTTCCAGATCGCCTCGGTCGGGGCAATTCAGGCGATTAAATCCACACCGGTTTCGTTGATGATGTGTCATCCAATCCCCATAGAGAGCGCCAATGTAGAATTTTCCAACGATGCAACTTCGATAACAGCTAGAGTGAGTGTTCTAGCCCGAAGCAAGACGGGCGTGGAGATGGAAGCACTTAATGGCGTTGCATGCGCTTTGCTCAATATTTGGGACGTGGTCAAGAAATACGAAAAAGATGCCAACGGCCAGTATCACAACGCGAGAATCGATGGTATTCACGTAGTTGAAAAGATCAAGGAAAAGTGAGATATTGAAAGAGGATCGCGACGCTTCAAAGGCAGCGTCTTCTCACAAGCATTCATCGCCGAAGAAACTCAAGCTAGCTCTTTTCACCGTTAGCTCGAGCAGATCAAGAGATCCAAAAATGTCGGATGAATCAGGTGAAATTGCAAAGGAGCTTTGCAAGAAAGCTGGACATGTGTTCTCGCATGAAATAATTGATGACAGCAAACCTATCATCCGACTGAAGGTGCTCAAAGCCTTATTCGAAGATGGAAGCGACGCCGCTATTCTCATGGGCGGTACGGGGCTTGCTCCAAGGGATGTCACCATCGAAGCAATAACTCCGCTTCTAGACAAGACATTGAACGGGTTTGGAGAAATATTTCGCACGATGAGCTATGAATCTATTGGCACTCCTGCTTTGATGTCGCGCGCGATTGCAGGAACAACCGATTCGAAACTCGTCTTCTGCCTTCCGGGGTCACCGGACGCTGCAAAGCAGGGAATACATCTGATCCTGAACGAGCTTCCACACGCAGTTTTCATAGCAAGTAGCAAACCCTAGTCACTGATTGAAGTTGAGTCCAAAGCGGCTGAAAAACGGGGTTTACCCGAAAAAAATGCTCGATTTCGGCGAGGTCTATTCTCAATTCATAGCAAACCTTCCGAAGAACACAGGATCTGCCACAAGTTTTCTCGGAGTTGCGCGGCTCGAAAGCGCTGACGGAAAGAGGAAGATCAAGAGACTCTACATGGAATCGTATGAAGATCACGCAAACCCCATCTTCGATAAAATATGCGGCGAGATAAAGAGAAAATACAATCTTACGGATATTCAGATTGTACACGCGGTAGGAAACTTTAGACCGGGCGAGGCAGTCGTCTTGGTGCTGGTCGCCTCACCAAGGAGGGCTCAGGCGTACAAAGCACTCGAAGAAGCTGTGGAGCGATACAAGAAGGAACCGGCGCTATTCAAAAAGGAAGTCTACGCTGACAGCACATCCGCCTGGATTCACTAAGAGAAACCCTAAACGTTGATGTACGGGTATCGCTAGAGGAACAGCTGAATTGAAGTACGGCAATGACGATTTGGCAAAGTACACTTTCTTGCCAGAAGCCGGTGATTACATCAGGGCAAACGAGATCTCGATCACAGATCTAGTTTCTCCGGTCTTCAAGGATGTCGTCAGGCGCGCTGAAGATAGAGTGCTCGAATCGATAAGGGCGGTCAAGGTTTCGGACAAGAGGACTGAAAACCGTGACGTCGAGATAATGTCTTTTCCTGTTGCATTGATGCTCGTGCGCGCTACCAATCTAAATCATCTGATGGACAGGTACTCGTTGGCTGAAGCTATACGCGTCGAGGGTCTCCTAAAGCAGGAAGACAATCAGAAAATGATCGAGGATATTTTCCAGACGTTCTTGAAGATACGTTTAGAGCACAGTCAAACTACAGGCTTTCCCGGTTTCAAGGTCAGCATACCTGACTATCTGAAAAGGGCAGTCACGTTTCACAAACCAGAATGGAAGCTTATAAACAGAATTGTCGAAGATGGGAAGGTCTACATCTCGCAGGAAGACCTGATTAGGCTTATTCGTGAGGAAATACGCGAACTAATACTGCAGAGGCTGAGAGCAACCAAGGTCTCAAAGCTCCCCAAAGACCTTGATGATGTTGTGAAGAAGTTAATTGAGCTTGCTCCGCCACCGAGAACCACATTCACTAGACTGAACATAACACCAGAAAATTATCCGCCGTGCGTAAAGGCATCGCTAAGGCTCTTGGAAAAGGGAGAGAACGTTCCGCATTATGGAAGGTTTCTGATGGCTACCTACCTGCTTGCCGCAGGAAAGACGGTCGATGACATTATGGGCATATTTCCAAAGTCGCCTGACTTTAAGAAATCAGTCACTCAGTACCAAGTTGAGCATATAGCGGGAATGAAGGGTGGGAGGACAAAGTACACTGTCCCTTCCAGCAAGACCCTCCAGACGCATTCATTTTGCTTCAAGGACCCGGTAAGGTGCTACGAAATTTCTAGCCCACTCCAGTTTCCATCAAAGAAGACTCCTGTCACAGACAGCAAGGGCAGGATAAAGAAGGAACCAGCGGAGAAGAGAAAGGGATGGACGAAGAATCGGTAGCAACTCTAAAGCGCTACTTCAAGGAATACTACTTTCGCTACTCCGGCAGGATAAACCAGCCGGATAATATGGAGGCTCGAGAGTTCGGCTACCTTCCATTCGGCGGCGGCATGGTCAGGCACCTGAGTTTCAAGGAAATCGGAGCATTCAGGGCGCTTTTGGTCAAGGAGGCTCCGGCGGGAGTTTATTGCTCAAACTCGTACTACAGAGAGCCCTCTGCAGAGATGCAGAAAAAAGGCTGGATCAAGGCCGACCTGATATTCGACATCGACGCGGATCTCTTGAAACTGAGTTGCAAGAAGGATCACGACGTATGGCTGTGCAAGCAATGTGGCAAGAAGGAATTCGGACTGCGACCAGAAGTTTGTCCTTCATGCAAGGGAAACAGGATACTAGAGTTTTCCTGGGCGTGCCCGCTCTGCCTTGAAGGTTCGAAGAAAGAGACATTCAGGCTGATCGATTATCTCGAGCGCGATTTCGGAATCTCGAAATCAAGGATCAGAGTGTTTTTCTCTGGCAATGCCGGCTACCACCTAGAAGTCATGAAAACACCATTCGAAGTGTTGGATCAGCACGGGCGGTCTGATCTGTCAGACTATCTCACCGCTCAGGGCGTCATTCCAGAGACTTTCAAGTCAACAAGGCTTTCTCCCTCAGACCCAGGCTGGCGAGGTCGGGTGGCAAGGTACATCCAAAATCTGCCACCAAACACACCGCCATTCAGGACGCAGGAGTACCAAACGAGGATTCTGGAGCTAGCCAAGGAATTGAAGGGAGACCAGGCGGACAAGATCATTGATCTAGCAATAAGGTCAGGCGCGGTCAGGATGGACGCGATGGTAACAACAGACATTCACAGAATCTTTCGTATGCCAGAGACTCTGAACCAAAAGACCGGTCTTGTAAAGAGGGAAGTAAAGGATCTCTCGTCATTTGACCCAAAGACCGAGGCAATTGCGCTTGAAGCCGAGAGTGAAGAAATTGAAGTAGATGTTGACATTTGCCCTAAGGTAGAGCTCGGTAATGCATCATACGGCCCTTTCAGAAGCGAGAGAAAGAAACTTCCTTTATATGTGGCGGTCTACCTGATCGCGAAGAGCGCCGCAAAGGTGGCACCCAAGATTCGCGTGAGCTGATGTAAATTTGGTCGATACCCCTGCTGACAAGCTAAACAGACTCCTTGAGGATGAAGACCGCGCGAAAGATCTTCTCAAGATAAACCCTGACACGTACAAGGAAGTAACCGCGCTCATCAAGACCATAAGATCAGAGAGCTCTGAGAAGGAACGGAGCCTTATCTCCGAGCTCAGTTTGGCGGAGAGAAACCTTCTCTCGAATCTCTCAAGGAGGCTGATGCAGCTACGCATCTCAAAGTTTCGGGACGACCCGGACTGCGACGAGACTAGCCTCACGCCAGAAGAGAGGTACGCCGTAGAGCCGATCGTCCAGTCAAGGAAGCGAACTGAACGGATCTATCAGGCGATCTTGAACGGCCAGTCTGCTGAACTGGAGCGCGTCAGCGATGCGGTGAAGCAAAAGTACGTCTTCGTCAGGTTCGTCCAACCTTATTCTGCAATTTCAGGAACAGATTTGGCCGCATACGGGCCATTCGAACCAGAAGACGTCGCAATTCTTCCAATAGAAAATGCAAAGAGCCTTGCCAGGAACGGAATCATCGCAAAGAACTGGGTCGAGCCAGAAGATTGACCGTATTAGACACTCACTAATTCAATCAATCACTCAATCGATTTACTGTTAGGTTAAGAGAAACTTTCTTGCATCAAAGGTGCTGGAGTGCTTTTTGATCCAGAGAGATCGCTCATTGAATACGCTGAGTGGACCTGCTCTAACAGGATGAGTGGCCCAAGTGTAAATAGCTCCTAGAAAGCTCGTCGTGCAATTATTGCAAGGAAACAATTTATGACATGCAATTCCTGCGGTGCTTCCTCGTAGACCCCACATAGTTGATCGCGAGGGCGGGCGGGCCTGAAAACTAGTGATAGAACAACGCGTTTTGAGCTCTCAAGCTAGAACTGCTAGGATCCAATTTCTTGAGCAGGTTTGGTTTGATATATAGCGACAATAGTCTAGAGGCCAAACGAATTTATCCATACAGAGTAAAAGAACAATGGCCGACAGAACCTTTTGGCGCTAAACCACTGTGGCCGCTGCAGAAAAGAGATCAGGCAAGGTTACCTAGCTTATTTTCGGTTGAACGAGAGGACAGACAGGTTCGATCTGGAATGCGAGCACTGCTACATCATACAAGAAAACGAACCGATTGGCCTGGCATAGATTAGAAATACGAATCTTCGATACGCCGTAACGATCAGTTTTTTCCCTTACTGTTTACACTTCACAAATTCTATTATTAATTGATACTCGAATCAACCGATTAGAATTTGTCGTACGACTTGGACACGCAGGCAAGGATGGACGAAATGATGGAATCTGAGAGGATCGAGGCGATAATGCGAGCTGCAAGGCCGCAGGTCGCAGTGATAGGCGTTGGTGGCGCAGGCTGCAACATCGTCTCTTGGGTCAAAGAGAGAAAGGGCGGTGTATCGGGTGCAAAATTGATCGCCGCGAACACGGATGCAACTCACTTGAGCATTGTCAAGGCTGATCGGAGAGTCCTCCTGGGTGAAAAGTCGACCCGAGGAATGGGCGCAGGCGGATATCCGCAGAAAGGAGAGCAGGCCGCAAAGGAAAGTTTAGATCAGATAAGGAAAGACGCTGCGGGTTCAAACATCATCTACGTTGCAACTGGTCTTGGTGGTGGAACTGGAACCGGAGCTTCGTGGGTTATCGCAAACGCGCTGCGGCCTACTGGAGCTCTCATGATTGGCGTTGTAACACTTCCTTTTGCCGTGGAACGATTCAGGTACAACAACGCAAAAGTCGGGTTGGAAAAACTGAAGGCCCAGTGCGACACAGTAGTCGTCTTGGATAACACCAAACTTGCAAAGGTTGCAGGCGACCTTCCTCTAAAGGAAGCTTTGGGTGTAGCAAACGAACTCGTCGGAGAATTCGTGAAAGGAATTACCGAGACCATCACGA
>DAHVAI010000431.1 GCA_027314685.1 Nitrososphaerota archaeon
TGTCGCGTATTTCAACGAGTCGTAGTTCTTTCGAGGCGATCATGATCTCTCGTGCGCCTGAATCCCCTCTCATTTTCATCAGCCGCGGGAAAAGTCTCTTGGGAAACAAGACCGGATTTCTCGGCACCTTGTTATGAGAAAGCGCGACCACATGTTTGAAATTTCCTTCCTTGAACTCTTTGACGAGCTTGTTCAGATGCTTCGAAGTCAACCAGGGTTGATCTGCGACCATCAGGATACAACCAGCGGAATCATCAGGGAGATTCGAGATACCGCACCTTATAGAGCTTGAAAGGCCAGATTCAAATTTCTTGTTAAGCAAAATTTGCGCGCGTCCGAGGTTTGTCGTTTCAAGTATCTTGTCGCTGTTTGCCCCGAGAACGATGACTACGTAATCTGCAGAAGATTCGTTTGCGGCGTTCAGCGCTCGCTGGACAAGCATTTCGCGTTGGAAGCGATAAAGCTGCTTTATTCCTCCAAACCGGGCTGATTTTCCGGCGGCCAGGATTACGCAAGCAATCTTTGCTTTCTTAATTTTGAGCATTCAGTAGGAACGGTCTCTGAAAACGGGTATTTGTGTTAGCGTGAAAGCAGACTAGCCACCGGTGCGGTACATCGGCCTCACGTGCTTTAGCGGAATGTTTCCTTCAATCATGGACTCGACGCCCGGAGACTTTAGTCTCAAGTTCTTTGCAAGAAATCCCGCGATCTCTTCGTCGCTCACACTACCTCGAAGCAGCGGAGCCAAGTCGTACTCATTGTTGCTAAAGAGGCACGGTACAAGTTTTCCATCTGCTGTTACCCTTAGCCTGTCGCAATCACTGCAGAATGGTTTTGAGATCGATGTGATGATGCCAAACTCGCCCCCTCCGTCTATGAACTTGAAATTCATTGACGTGCTCCCTTTCTCCCTTTCAAGCGGAACAATCTCAAATCGTGATTTTATGAGTGCGACCATTTCCTCTCCAGTTACAACGCGGTTTGTGTCCCACAACTTTTTCCCGTCAAAGGGCATGTATTCAATGAATCTTACGTTGAAACCCTGCGTGTATGCAAGTTCGGTAAAATCGAGAATTTCGTCGTCGTTGTAACCCTTCACGATTACTGCGTTCAGTTTTATGCTCTTGAAGCCAGCGTCCTTTGCAGCATTGATTCCTTCTATGACCCTGCGGTGGACATCTCTTCCCGTGACCTTGGAGAAACGATCTGCTTTGAGGCTGTGGAGACTGACAGTTATTGAATTGAGGCCGGACCTTCGCAGGCCCAAGATATTTTCCTTCAAGTAAAAGCCGTTCGTCGTCAAACCAGTCGTGTGAATGCCTGGTATTGCGGCGATCTTTGCGATTAAATCCACGACACCCTTCCTGACAAGAGGTTCTCCTCCGGTAACTCTCACCCTGTCAACGCCGTGTTTAGAAAGTATGGTTGCCAGACGGACGATTTCTTCATCTCTCAAAACTTTCTCGTTTGGGAGCCATTCTGGTTTTTCAGGCATGCAGAAATTGCAGCGGAAATTGCACTTGTCCACGACTGACAGTCGGAGTTTTCGAAAGACTCGCCCAAATGAATCCTGTAATGAACCCTCCAGCTTCAGTTCTGGTTTTTCGGAGGATCCCATACCAATGTAAAACGTCGTCGCGGTATTTCTATCTTATTCCCATTCTCACACTAGGGAATGACCGCTTTAAAAGCAACAAAATTGATTGCAGCATGTTTTGATAAACTGCTATTACGTTGCTCGAGTCACACTTTGACGGGCTGCGGCACTCTGTCGGACAACAAATAGTCAACGATCTTTTCGCTGATGCTCCGAGAAGTGGCAGATTGCGCTCCCTTAAATTCGACGGTCCCGTTTACTTCGTGTACCACAAATTCTGAGCTTGATCTTTCCATCAAATCGACTCCTAGCACTCCTTCGCCAACCGCTCTAACAGCGCTTACCACTGTGTCCTCGAGCTCTCTTGTTATCTTGCATGGCTCGCTGTGCCCACCAAGTGCAACGTTTGTCTTCCAGGCCTCTGGTGCAGAGTACCGGTAGACTGATGCAACGATCTCTTCACCCACAACCACACATCTGATATCGCGCGGAGGCCTCTTGATCATCTCCTGGACATAGAATATTGTCTGCATTGAATCGTCCAAGTGCTCTCTCATTTCTATGATAGCTTCGGCTGTTTCTCTGTCCCTGACCGGAACGACTTGTCTTCCCCAACTTCCCACGATCGGTTTCATGACGCATGGATATCCGATCTTTTCCACGGCGTCCATCGCGGCTTCAGCTGAGAAGGCGACTATGGTCTTTGGGCTGGGAACCTTTTTCTTTGCAAGTATCTGGCTCGTTGTCAGTTTGTTTCCGCAAATGTCCAACACTTTTGGCGAGTTCACGGTTCGTATCCCATGGTTTTCGTAAACTGATGCAACGTTCAAGCCCCTGTAGAAGCTCACGCATCTCACCAGTATTTTTTCGGGAAGAGTAGAATACGTGGAATTGTCCAGTGGGAGTACTTGCATCTTCGCGTCGATCATATCATACGATATACCCTTCACTTCGAGCTGGTGAGCAAGCTCCTTTTCCTCCCACCTGATTCTGTCGAACAATATTCCTATTGATTTCACTTTTTATTCACCCCAGTCTTCCTTTACACTTTCTGCGGCTTTGATCGTGATAGTGCCATTGTCGATCGAGGCTACCTCGTAATCTGCCCCACAATCTTTGCACGTAACGATTTCACCAACTACAGCATCGTCTTCTACGTTAACGCTGCCTTCGCATTCCAGACATTTTGTCTCCATTATTTCATCTTTCACCTCCCCCTCCTATCTGATTGAATATCTGAGCTTGAGCTTGCGCCATGGATCTTCCCTGCTTCCGTCCACAGTTTTCTTTGGCTCGCAGTCAGACTCTTTTCCAGTGAGCTCAAAGTATTCTCATGCTTCAAGACTAGCTTGAAATTGCTCTTTGCTCTGGATGCAACAAGCTTCGGGCTGGGAGAGCCAGTTGCTGTCTTTTGTTCCAGGGTTGCCTTGGAATCAGTGATGGATTCTAATTCCTCTTGAGAGATTTCTACGCCCAGTAGCTCAAGGACTTTTTTCGAATCCACTTCCTTGAATCCGATAGAGTTGCTTGCGCAGTACTTCACGAATCTTCCTACCCTGCCGTGGGCATCCCTGAAGGAAACGTTGTGTTCGCGAACAAGATAGTCTGCCAGTTCGGTTGCGTAAATAAAGTCGTCACTTGTTGCTGCAAGCATTGTCTTTGAGTCAAATCTCAAGGTGTTCATTACGTGCGCGAGGATTGCGATCGAACTGATTGCCTTGTCCATCGCACTCCAGAGGTTTCTAGTGAGCTCTTGGAGGTCAAGGTTGTAACTCAAAGGAAGCGCCTTTACAATTCCGATTGCGCCGACCAAGTCCCCGAGCACCTGTGCGGTTCTTGCCCGGAAGATCTCTGGAACAATGGCGTTCTTCTTCTGGGGCATCATGCTCGAAGTAGAAGAATATTCGTCTGCGATTTCTGCAAATGCAAATTCTTTCGTCGTCCAAAGAATTATCTCTTCTGCCAGTCTGCTGAGATCGGCCATTGTCTGGGTGCAGAGGTAGATTGCCTCGATTGCAAAGTCTCTTGAAGAAACTGCGTCAAGCGAGTTCTTCATCACGTCGTCAAACCCCAAAAGCTCGGCGACTCTCTCGCGGTCAATCGGGAAACTGGAAGACGCGAGCGCGCCAGATCCCATAGGCGACTCGTTTGTCCTGAGATAGCAATCGACCAGTCTTGCAAAGTCTCTTTCCAGCGATTCAAAGTATGCGAGAAGATGGTGGCCAGCAGTGACAGGCTGTCCTCTTTGTAGGTGCGTGTATCCAGGCATTGGAGTTGCGGCATTCTTCGTAGCTTGTGCGAGCAAAGCTTTCTGAAGAAGAACCATTGAGCTTCCAAGGATTATCAGCTTCTCGCGGAGCACGATTCTTAGGGCGGTCGCAACCTGGTCGTTTCTGCTCTTGCCAAGGTTGAGCATCCCTCCGGTTTCCTTGCCAACCTGCGAGATCACGAAATCTTCGACGCACATGTGGACATCTTCAAGTTCTTCCTGCATCTTGAGATCATTCGGAACTTGCTTTAGCGCGTCCAGAACTTTTCTTGCAACCGCTTGCTGGACTATGCCTTTTTCTGCCAACATTATCATGTGGGCCGAGTTTACCGAGACGACCGCAACTAGTAGTCTATTGTCTATATCTATTGAGGAAGTATATTTTGCAACATCCTGCGAAAAGCTCCCCAGCCTTCCTGTGTGCAAAATGTCCTCAGACTTTTTCAAGACAATCAATCTCTGTGCTGTCAATGCCGAATTTCCTTGGAAATACGATCCTCTGGTATCCTCATTTTTGTGGACGTGATAATCCTAGTTGGGTGGTCTTCTCTTGTGAGAGGCTGCGGGTGCCGCCAGTTGCTTTTTCTTCCCGGATGGATGTCTTTCGTTTGCAACCCTCGAAGGTAAACCCCAGAGATCGATAAAGCCCAATGCAGCCTTTTGATCAAACGTTGAAGCGCGGCCGAACGTGGACAGTTTGTGCTGGTACAGAGATTCTTCTGACTTGCGACCGACTATTCTCATAGATCCTTTGTATAGTTTCACCCTGACAGTCCCACTGACGTGTTCCTGAGTCTTGTCAATGAATGCATCCAGCGCGTGGCGCAGAGGTTCCAGCCAAAGGCCAGAGTATACGAGCCAGGACCACTCTTCCTCGATCTTGGTCTTGAACGAGAGCTCGTGTCTTGTTAGCACCAACTTTTCGAGGTCCTTGTGCGCGGCAATCAGAGTCAAAGCTCCAGGGCATTCGTAAGTCTCGCGAGACTTTATTCCCACAAGTCTATCCTCAATGTGGTCGATTATGCCGTAGCCGTTGAGTCCTGCCTTTTGGTTCATGTATTGAATTAGGTTGACCGGGTCTGGTCTCTTACCGTCAACGGCAACAGGGATTCCCTTTTCAAACTCGATCTCGACGTATTCTGGCTTGTCCGGCGCATTTTTCGCTGGAACACACCACTCGAACGCCTCGTCCGGCGGCTCGTAGTACGGATCTTCGAGTGGACCTGCCTCGATAGATCTTCCCCAGAGGTTTTGGTCGGTTGAGAAGATTGATTTTTTCGCCTTTACCGGAATTCCGTTCTTCTGAGCGTACTTTATCTCGTCTTCCCTGTTCAGGTTCCATTCTCTCACAGGCGCTATTATCTTTAGATCAGGATTGAGTGATTTGATCGTCACGTCGAATCTAACCTGATCGTTACCCTTGCCTGTACAGCCGTGAGCTACTGCGATAGCCCCTTCTTTCTCTGCAACTTCAACTAGTTTCTCAGCAAGAAGAGGCCTTGCGAGCGCCGTACTGAGCGGATACGATCCCTCGTAAAGACTGTTTGCCTTTATGCTTGGGAAAACAAAATCCGTGGCAAATTCTTTTTTCGCGTCGATCTGGTAGTGATTGAGCGCACCGATTTTCTTTCCTCTTTCGCCAATTCCAGTAAGATCTTCGCGCTGGCCAACGTCAACCGTGCAAGTTACGACGTCGAAGCCATATTTTTCTTTGATCCACTTTATTGCAACCGAAGTGTCTAGTCCGCCGGAGTACGCAAGGACAACTTTGTCCGCCAATTTCTTTTCGTGACGCCGAGAAACATTTCAAACAATACGCTTTTATAATTTCCGCTCGATAATAAAAAAATCAGTCATAAGTGACCCGTATTGGTCAACGCTGTTTCTATATCGCAAATAGTGAAACAGGTCATCGATAACGACCTTTCACTTCAAGATGCACTTGGCCGAAAGTACGGCAACTACACTGCGATTGCGCGTTTGATCAAGCCAAAAGTTGAAAGAGACATGGGCAAAAAAGTCAATTTTGATTCTCTGGTCACTTCTGTCAAGAGAGTAAAGCCTCGTCTTCAGTTGGCCCAAGGCGGAATCGAAGGTGTGCTCGCCAGAAGCGTCGTCAACGTCAGGACCGATGTCGCAAAGCTGAATCTGGAAAAAAGCAAGAGAGCTCTCGAGGCGGCTCGGAACATCATGGCCACCTACCAAGAAGAATTCCTACAGATTTCGGAGAGCAATTCGGCCATTACCATGATATTTGACCAGAAGCTTCTCGAAGAAATTCACAAGAAATTCAATGACAACGACGTATTAGATGAGCAGTCTGAACTTGCTGCCATCATAGTCCACTCACCCGAAGAAATTGTGAGAACTCCTGGGGTGGTGCTATCAATTTACATGAAGATCGCTGAGAATCACGTCAACATTGAAGATACGGTCAGTTGCTTTACGGATACAATTGTGGTTATTAGAATGGAAGAAGTGGCACGTACTTTCTCGACACTCACAGACCTGATCTCAGAGTGCAGGGCAAAGATGAAGAAAAGACAAAGAGGAGTAATACCAAAGTGACGACGTACTCAACAGAACACCCTACAGGGTTTACGAAGGATCTGCTCTCGCTGAGCGAACTGACGGCATCAGAGTTCAAGGCGATCCTCGATCTTTCAGACACGTTCAAGGCAGAGCGCTCGCAGGGAAAATTCAACCACCAGGTACCCGGAACTTCGCTCGCGCTGATTTTTGAGCGGCCGAGCACACGGACGCGAGTCTCGTTCGAAGTCGGTATGTTCGAACTCGGAGGCCATGCCGTAGTCCTTAACACGAGCGACATGCAATCCTCGCGAGGAGAAACTACAGAAGATACCGGCAGAGTATTGTCCAGATACTGCCAGGCGATTGCTGCGCGCGTCGCGTCTCATCGCACGCTGGAAGACCTTGCAAAGGCAGCAGCCGTTACAGTGATTAACGCGCTTTCAGACAAGTATCATCCCTGCCAGTCGATTGCTGACGTTCTTACACTGAGACAGTACAAGAAGAAACTAAAGGGTCTGAAGCTTGCATGGGTAGGCGACGGAAACAACGTCTGCAATTCATTACTCATCGCGGCATCACTCGTCGGAGCCGACATCACAGTCGCTTCGCCAAAGAACCATGAGCCGCTTCAAGAAGCCGTATCTATTGCAAGGCACCAGGCGGAGTTTAGTAACTCGATAATCGAGATCGGTGAATCTCCGACTGAGGCTGTTGATGGCGCTGACGCCGTGTTCACGGACACGTTTGTTTCTATGGGCGAAGACAAGGAAAAGTCCGAGCGGATCAAGACGTTCCTTCCAAAGTACCAGGTGAACGACTCACTAATGGCGCTTGCAAAGCCCGACGCGATCTTCCTTCACTGCTTACCGGCTCACCGCGGGCAAGAAGTCACCGCCTCCGTAATAGATGGAAGTCACTCTGTCGTCTGGCAAGAGGCAGAAAACAGATTGC
The DNA here is from genome assembly GCA_027314685.1 of Nitrososphaerota archaeon. The sequence goes on from DAHVAI010000431.1 coordinate 7,350, forward strand.
ATGTGCAAAAAGCTGTGCTCTACTCGATATTGAAGCGCTACGCAAAGAGCACCAAAGATCGAGTGTTCGTAAACAGCAGGATGCCTGACATTCACTAGATTACGAGCAGTTCCTTTACCTTTGCGGATGCGCCGCTCGTTATCGGCGGCCCATGGCCAGGAAGTAGGATTTCATAGTCCAAATCTTTGATCCTAGATTCTACGGATCTTCTAGTCTGTTCAATATCATAAGACATTGATTTTCCTGCAATGGTAACGTTTCCCTTCGCGTCCGTCAAGAGCGTATCGCCCGAGAAGAGGATTCGTTCTTTCTCACTGTAAAAGCAGACGCTTCCCTGTGTATGGCCCGGAGTATATATCGTCCTTAAATCTCCGATCAAGTCGTTGTCCTTGAGGATGATGTCTGGCTGGAAGGTGTGAAACCTGATGATTGATCCCATTACGCCCATCAACACGCCAATCGCTCCCTTTACTTCCTTGTTCTTTTTCTCGCCCGAGACCCTTGGCGCGTCCTCCTCGTGTATTGCAACTTTTGCATCCGGTGCAAATTTCTCCTTGAGCTCCAAGATGCTTCCAGCGTGGTCGATGTCTGCATGTGTTAACAACAGAAGAGACAACGACTTTGGATCAAGCTTTCGTCTTGAGATGTATTCTGCGATTTTTTTTGCATTCCCGGGCATTCCAGAGTCGATGAGGATTAGTTCGCCAGCCTCTGTTTTCCTCAGGTATGCGTTTGATGCGCGCATACCCGGAATCAAATCGATCGTTTCGGTCAGCAATTTCGTTGAAAATGCCCCAGAGCAAGTACAAAAGGATTGGTTCTGTTCAATTGCTTTCAAGCTCAGTTATCGTAGCTACACGTGAAATGGAGCCGTTCCGGGCAAGCAGAGCTTGATCCTTGCTGTTGTTGAATGAACTTTCGTTCACAGCCGCCCACACTTGCGAAAGACTATAGTGGTCTCTTTGAGGAAGTAATGCAAGAATTGGTTCTGTTATCGTTGTTGGGTGAAAAACTAGGCCAACATTTCGCTTTCCAATAGAGTTTCTCTATTCATCAGATATCGAACAAATAGCATTGATAATCCCAAAGCTAGAATGAGAGTACCGTAGAAGAACCATCCGAACATTATCGTGTAAAGCTCTGATCCCTTGCTGATGGTCTCGATTAGAGTTACCGGACAGGAAGGGCGCTAATTTGAGATAGCAGGAAAGCGTATCGAATGTTTAGCGCCAATGCTATGATTTCAAAAGCGACTCCAAACCCTACTGCGAGCGCGGCCCACTTTGCTAGACTGGTCATTTATTGGATCCGCAGACTAGTGCATTTTTCAAGTATTGTACTAGCTTCAATCAACAATATTTTCGAGAACAGGAATTCCTTTCAGAGAGTGGTTCCTAATGTACCGAGCAAGCAGCAATATCATGCCAACGGCGATAAAGAACGCGCCGTATGAATAATAGTTGTACACGGCCCTTATTCCAGCCGACACAAACATTCCAGCATCACCTGCAGGAACAGGAACAGGAAAGATACCGGGTGGAAAAGGCCACATGTATCGGCTCGCGCCAAGCAGGATGAACAGTATTCCATCAGCAATCAGGAATGCCGCCCACTTCACATACAGATTTGCCATTTCTTAGAGAGCAAGCTTAGGATGGATTTACGCTTTGCTTTATTGAATCCTTGCAATCCATCTTTATGTAAGGAATGATTAATCTACCGAAATCTCTTTTGCAAAAGCATAGAGAGCTGACTTGGAGATTGGCATCGAATCACAAATTGAAAGAGCCGCGTGTTCAGTTATAGTCAAGACGGTTGTAGCTGACAAAGAACCCGCCAAAATTCTCGACTTTTTTCTTAACGTAAAAAATTGGGAACACAGCGGTGTTCAAAAGAACATCAGAAAGGCGGATGGTGGAATACAGAACCACTTTTCGGGAAAGCGAAAATCAGTTTGAGACCCAGCAGAGATTTTGGCATTTTCGACCACGATTACGACGTGCCAGTTCGAGAGTGGACCGTGTATTGCCGAATCACGCCCAAACGAATGAGGCTCCACTATCCCGTTCCAGTTCATAAGATCTGAATGCATGGCCCAGGAAGTGTTTAAGCAGCAGCTAGGTACCGGTTTCGAGATGGAAATTGCGAATCTCAAGAAAGCGATCGAATCGGCAGTTATTGTATGTTCTTAGATTGGCGGTCTCTGGCCGAGCGTCACTGTCAACGTCATTGCTTGACCTGATCTGATGATGTCAAGCGTCACTTTTTGTCCTGCGGCAGTGTACTGTTCCAGGTAGCTCGAAAGTGCGTTGTTATTAATGATCTTCGTTCCGTTGATTCCGACGATGATATCTCCACCTATCAGGTACTGCTGACCCTCTATTGTAACCGTGCTGCTACCGCCCCTAATCCCTGCGTTAGACGACGGTCCGCCAGAAACAACTGTCTCAACCAATACACCGTAGGTCACGTTCGTCCCGGCTGCCTGCGCGAGTTGGTAGTTCATGTCAACTGTCCCGATTCCTAAATAGGCATGTTTTGAGTACGTCCCGTTAGCAATTAGTGCAGGCAGTTCTCGCATTATCGTGTCAGATGGAATTGCAAAACCGATACCCTGGGAGCCGCTGATTGTTGCTGTCGTTATTCCAACGACAGAGCCGTTCGAGTCAAACAGCGCTCCTCCAGAGTTTCCTGGATTGATCGGCGCGCTGAATTGTATCACGTCTGCGATACTAAAGTTGCCTGCCGTGGGATCCTGTATCGTCCCGCCGAGCTGGCTGACTATGCCGAACGTCTCGGTGTCCTCAAGACCGTAGGGGTTTCCTATTGCAAGCACGTACTGCCCCACCACAAGAGAAGAGGATGGAGCCATTGTCAGCGGATGATATTCTGAGGTTGGCGCAGTCGGTGCCTGGACTATCGCAAGGTCGCTGTACGGGTCAGAGCCGACAACCTTCGCAGGATAAGCATTGCCGTCTGGGAATGTCATTGTCAAATTGGACGTAGCCCCTGCGACGTGGTAGTTTGTCACGACGTAGTACTGCCCGTTGTAGCTGATCACAAACCCAGAACCAAGCACACTGGCCACTGATGTCTGAGGCCCAAAGATTGTGTTGACAGTTGGAGTCTGGACTCCCTGGAGGACGACAATGCTGTCGTTTGCGTATGCGTAGATTGCGGCCGGATTGAACGTCTCTGTCAGGTTTGCCAGGTTTGTGTATGACGTCTGCAATGCAGTAATTGTCTTCGTTGTCGTAACAGTTGAAGTAGACGAAGGTGATTCTTTGGAGTTTAGTAAAGGCGAGTAAACAACGAGGGCGCCGGCAGCCACAATCGCGATTATTACGCCAACAACGATGATTGCGCTTCCGGTAGCTAAACCTCTATTCTGGTTTATCATTCTGATAGACTGGTCCATCTTAACACGCTTGCATGAAAGGTTGTGGAATTAATTTACACTTTTTCCTAGAAGATTCCATAATCTATGCTAGATTTGCGCGTGAAGCAGTTGCTTACTTTCTAGCGAGGATCAGGTACCAGTGGTCTTTCTTTGTGATTTCGACGTTCGAGATCCCTGATTTTTTCAGTATCTTTTCTGCGTCTTCGGGGTTGAAGAAATCCTTCTCATGATGCCTGGATTTAAAGTCGAGGTGCTTTCCTGCTGATGGCAGATAATCT
>DAHVAI010000434.1 GCA_027314685.1 Nitrososphaerota archaeon
ACGTGCTTGTAGACATTCGAAGTAAGATCGATTGATGCATCTTCTTGATTAGAGAGGTTTGTGGACACCAAGTTCACCGATAAGGTAGATAGAGGAATATTTGGGAGAAAGTAGGATTAAAACGTTTCAAAGCTCAGGGCAGAGGAGAGCGGAGTTTTTGCCTAATCACGAATTTTTCCAGTATTTCTCGGCATCTGTTCCTAACTGTTACCTCTGTTACTTCGGCGAACTCTGCGATTTCGCGCTGGGGTATGTGGGCCCCACACATGACTGAGGCGATGTAAACGTACGCGGCTGCTAGACCGGCGGGAGTCTTACCACTGGAAATCTCACTTTCATTGGCATGTTCCGCGAGTTCAAGTGCTAGCCGTTCCACCCTAGTGTTGATCTTTTCCTTGTTCACAAGTTTTGAGATGTACTTTTGCACGGTGGGCGGAGGAACGTAATTGTTCTCAACTTCATTTATCAAGAGTCGGTAATATTTCGCAGCTGCTCTGCTCTGGATTCCCGCAGCTTTTGATATCTCCTTCAGCGACCTGTTTACGTTGCTCCTGCGGCAAGCAAGGTACAAGGACGCAGCGGCCATTCCAGAAATTGACTTGCTCTTTGAAACAGCCTGCTTTGCAGATTTCCTGAAAATGAGAGAGGCGTCCTCTACGATTGAAGATGGTAGTCGCATAAGGTCGGCAGCTTCTGAGATCTTACCCAAGGCAACAGAGAGGCTTCTCTCGCCTGAAGAGGACGTGCGAATCCGTCGTTGCCATTTCTTCATCTGCTGGGCTGTTTGTCTATTGTAAGAATCCAGAAATTTGCCGTGGGCGTCGCGGTTATCTGCCGAAATATCTGTCGAGAGGCCCTGATCATGCAGTGAAAGAGTGCTCGGCATTCCGACGCGCATCTTCTTGCTTCTTTCTTCGTAATCCATCGACTTCCATTCTGGAGTCTGGTCAACGCCTTGATCAACGGCAACGTAACCGCAACGAGGACAAAGTATCTCACCCTTTTCGGTGTCACCGACCAG
>DAHVAI010000435.1 GCA_027314685.1 Nitrososphaerota archaeon
AAGGCAGTCACATTGCTTAAGAAGCGAGATGCTGGAAACAAGCGATTGTACAAGAAGCTCTATGGAATAGATTTTGGAGAAGATCTTTCACCATTTCACTTCATAATCAATACCGAGGGTCTTTCTGCAAAGCAGGTAGCATACATGACTTCTAAACTCGTTTCGTTGTACGCCAAAAGACGCGTGATTGCTCTTGGAAAGTAGCTTCTCATTTAACCTTGGCAGATTCACTAAAGAATCGGCATTCAAGACAGAGCATGATCTCGTAATACTTCGTGAAGAGCCAACAAATCCAAAGTATGGATGGAACCCTGAGGAAAGGCCGATTGTCGAGTATCTGAAGAGCGGTTTTATCGCGCTTGATAAGCCTCAGGGTCCAACGAGTCACGAAGTCGTCGCTTGGGTTAGAAAGATGCTTGATTTAGAGCGCGCGGGTCACTCTGGGACTCTAGATCCGATGGTATCCGGAGTTCTCCCGATCGGTCTTGGACAAGCAACGAGGGCACTGTCAGTCTTACTTTTGGGACCCAAAGAGTACATTTGCGTCGCAAGGATTCACGATTCTGTTCCGAGCGAGATACTTCGTTCTGTATTGAGTCAATTTGTGGGACCGATCTATCAAAAACCGCCACAGCGCTCATCAGTACGACGCACTACCAGGATCCGAACAATTTACGAACTCGAAACCACTGAGCAGAACGGAAATCTGCTACTACTTCGAATACTGTGCGAAGCCGGGACCTATATTCGTAAGCTCGTATACGACTTGGGGGAGATAATCTCAGTAGGCGCGACGATGGCTGAGCTACGAAGAAGTAGAGTTTGCCAGATTGAGGAGACCGATCTTGTTAGGATGCACGACCTGTACGAAGCAAATGAGGTTAGAAAAGAGACAGGGGCTGAAAAGAAATTGCGTGAACTTGTTAGACCGATTGAGACGGCAATCACTTTTCTTCGCGAGATAAAGATCAGGGATTCGGCAGTTGAATCTATCTGTCAAGGAGCTCAGCTTGCGATGCCAGGAATACTTTCATTTTCGAAGGGATTGGAAAAGAAAGAACCTGTTCGGATTATAACGGGCAAGGGAGAGCTAGTCGCCATAGCTGAATCCCAGCTCGCCGAATCTGAAATGCGATCTCAAGATCATGGAATCGCTGCGATTACAAAGCGGGTGACTATGAATCCGGGTACGTATCCGAAAATGTGGAAGGCTAAGCGCGAAGAAGTAGGCACTGAAGAGATCTCTGAAAAAATGCTGAAGCAGTCTGTTCTTGACAAACTGGAGGACGATGATCAGAACATTTGATTACTACTTGCGCACCTATGTTAAGGAAATGCCCTTCAGCGAAAACAAGAAATGGATATATTTTCAAAGAGAGCTCGTCAGTCTAACAAACGCAGAAATACTTCGGACAAAATGCATTGTTTGGGCCGGGGTCGCCTAGAGCAACGTGCAGGAAACCTGGTAGGGCGCAGTTTTCGATAGCCGGTCAGAAGCCGAATTCGAAGTTCGCGTACGCCTGGAACCAAAGGCTTTTTCGGAAGTCAATCTTCTGTTCAGAAAGCCTGTGACCGTAAATGGTCTCGTGAGTTCAAATCTCACCCCCGGCGCTCCTTCAATGAACACTATGATGATTTCTCGCATACGAATGCTGATGGTGACTTTCTAAGATTAAAGGTATAAACCATGGGAGAGGCGTACTTTTCAAAGATATTCTAGGGAATCCTTTTTCGAGAGATTCAATTATCTTGTAGGTGCACATTTCTGTTTCGAATTGAAAGGAAGAAGTACCTGATGAACAAACTTTTAAGATCTTGATTGCTATTGAAAATTATTGACGTTTAGATCTGGCAAGAGACACAGGACTAAGGAATCGGGCAGATCAACAAGCGTGCTGAAAATGGCTGCAAAGTTACAGCTTTTTACAATGACCGGGAAAGCTTCGCAGTCAGATCTCAAGGCAATCGATAGCCGAATCTCGTCACTGATGCTCGATCGCATTGAGAAGATACGGCATCTTCTAGATATCTTGAAAGATTCAGTTCCAAAGACTAATCTGAGGGAGTTTGCAAAAATCTCCGAAGAGTGGGATAAGCTTCTTGCTGAAATCGTTAGCAAAGAAATGATCGGATATGCCCAAGTCAAAACCGCCAGAAGTATTTCAGGTGGTATGCTCGATAAGGTATTTGATATGGACTCTGAGCTGTTCAACATGTTGTCTGCCTTCAACAATGCACTTTCTGATTTTATAACGAGGGCTTCGTACGAGGTACCTGATCTGGAAATGATATTGAGAAGTACTTATGAAATAACTACGATGTTTTACAGCCGACAGAAGTCGCTAACTACTATGACTTAGATCTTCAGTGCGGCTTTGAGGCCTTTGTACCTATTTCGTATGGTGACTTCTGTCACTCCAGCAGCTTCTGCAACATCTTTCTGTGTTTTGTTTTCGTTCTCCATGACACACGCTACATAGAGTGCGGCGGCAGCTAGCCCCATAGGATCCTTGCCTGCAGAGGTCCTCGTCTCCTCGGCCCTTTTCAAGATCTCCAGAGCCCGTCTCTTGGTCCTCTCGGTGAGACCTGCCTTGCTGGCAATTCTCGAGACACATTTTGTAGGATCTACGACGGGCATTCTCAAATCCATCTCCCGCAGGAGCAACCTATAGCAGCGCGCAATATCCTTCTTCTTTACATTGCTAACAGCAGAGACGTCCTTCAAAGTCCTGGGCGTCTCGGTATCTCTGCAAGCTGCATACAGCGAAGCCGCGATAAGAGCTGAAATCGATCTACCTCGAACTAGCCCTCTCTCCAATGCCTTTCTGTAAACATAAGCAGCTTTTTCTATTACTGCGTCACTGACGTTGAGCTTGTCAGCTAGTCTATCCAGCTCGCTGAAAGCTTGGCGGAGGTTTCGGTCAACTGGTTCGTGGACCTGACTGCGTCCGTCCCAAGTCCTCAATCTTTCAATTGTCGCTTTCATGGAAGCTGGAAGAGCCTTGCCGGAAGCATCTCTGTCCTCTACTCCGATTACGGTTGCAAGCCCCATGTCATGCATAGCGAGACTCGAAGGAACTCCAGTCCTGCTACGGTCATCCTTCTCCTCTTTGGAGAAGGCCCTCCATTCTGGGCCGATTTCTTCGATCTTTTCCTTTACGACATAGCCACAATTGCTACAGAATAACTCGCCGCCTGATGTGTCAACGACCATTGGACCCTTTCCGCATCGAGGGCAGCGGTCTATTGACCTTTGAAGCCTAAATAGGTTGGTGGATGGCTTGTTCTCTATGCTCATTGCTAAAAAACACCAAAGCGGGAAATAAGTAAGGATATAAGCCGGTCGAATTCCAACAATATAATCTTTGTGGTTGGAGCCACTAAGTATTCGTTCTGGCCAACATTCAAGACACTTGTAAAATATCAGCTGCGGCTCCGCTAAAGCGTATTGACAGATCTACAATTTTAGTGATCCGGAGTCATGTTTGCAAATGGGTCCTGGCCATCCGTCTCGGGCTTTAACTTGTCGTACTCTACGATCATCTCGTTGTTCAGCATCTTCCTTTGAACTTCGGAAATCAGTTCTTCAACCTGCTCATCTGTCAGGTTGTTAGACTCCATCAGCCGCTTCTTCGTTGGCTCGTCAATCTGAACATTGACGTTATGCCCGCCGTAGTTTCCGCCGAAGGCTACTGCGTCTAACTCAAAACTTGACTGGATTTTTTCCGGGTTTAGTATGAAGTAACCCTTTATCCGGTAGGAGGCACCAAGACCCTCTAGCCAATTGACGTGCACTTCGATATTCTCTGAAGTTTTCAAGCGCATAATCTATCGCCAGTTTTTGAATTTATGTATTCCCTCAACGAGCGATGAGTACGACTCGGTTAAAACTACAGCAGCTCCTCTTCAAAGACGGGCATGAACCCATTAGGAAAAGAAAAAATGAATCTTGGAAAGCAACCGCGCGTTGTCTTTTGGTTGAACTAGTTTCGAGCTTAACTTAGCTTCAACAGCTAGGATCAAATTGTTCACAAGGAACAGCGCTTTTTCCCTTGAAAGAATAGATCAGAACGCGCAGTTTCAAATTCTCTAAGCTAAGAACAATTAGAAACGGCACGTATGCAGAAATGAAGAAAAGATTTGATCAAAATCGATCGCAATGGAGAGCATTCTTGGAGGTAGCTATGACATGTGTAGTTATCGGAGGATTTGCTGATTAGCAGCGATGTTTTAGCGTTTCAGGAGATTGTGTCAGGCAGAGTTCAAGGAGTGTTCTTTCACGCATCACTGAAACACGCGGCGGATGAAAATAGTGCCGCAGGATGGGTGCGCAACCTGAAAGGCGGACGCGTAGAAGCATTGACCCAAGGCAAGAAATCTGACGTGGAAAGAGTCTTGGAATGGTGCAGAAAAGGCTCTGATGGAGCAAAGGTAGACGACGTGAGAACTACTTAACTCGAGGATAGCCTGACCTTTAGAAATTTCTCGATTCTGTACTGATGGAACATGCCGAAAGACTTAATGTAGGTTTTCAGAACGATCTCTTTGAACGAGAGCGTTAAACTGCAAGTTGTCAAAGAAAGTTGCGCTGATTAGAGGCGACGGAACGGGTCCAGAACTAGTCGAAGCAATGCTGACCGTGCTAAAAGCGACGGGTACAAAGACAGAGTTCATCCAGTGCGATGCTGGCGAGGAATGGTGGGAGAAACACAAAGGACCTTCGCTTATTCCCGATGAGACGTGGAAGATTCTAGAGAGCGTTGACGCGTGCTTCAAAGGGCCCACAACTACTCCTTGGACACCCGGATCGCCGAAAAGTGTTGCTGTAAGCCTACGACAAAAGTTCAATTTGTATGCTAACGTCCGCCCAATCAAGACATTCAAGGGACATGTTTCACCTCTTGGCGAAGTGGATTTTGTCTGCGTTCGGGAAGCAACCGAAGGCATGTACAGCGGCCTTGAGCATCGCCTCAACAACGATGTCGCGATCAGCATCAGGAAGATCACGAGGCAATCAAGCGAGAAAGTTTCAGAGTTTGCGTTCAATGAGGCCGAGAAGAGAGGATGGAAGAAGCTGTACGCGATAAACAAGGGAAACATACTGAAAGAGACAGACGGCTTGTTCATGGAAGTTGTCCACAATGTAGCTGCGAAACATCCAAGTGTGAAGCTCGAAGAGACTTTCATTGATAACTGTGCTCAGCAACTTGTGAAAAACCCATCAATATTCAATCAATCAATCATTCTTAGCACCAATCTGTTCATGGATATCATTTCGGAGGAAGCTTCAGGCCTAATCGGTAGCATCGGGACGGTCTACTCTGCAAACATCGGAGACCACTTCGCAATGTTTGAACCAGCCCATGGAAGTTCTCTCAAGTACAAAGGTCAAGACAAAGTTGATCCCGTTGCAACGATTCTCTCGGGAGCTTGGATGCTTAGCTACCTCGGAGAAGAAAGAGAATCGAAGGCAGTTTTCGATAGCACGAACAAGGTAGTAGAAGAAGGCAAAGTAACAACTTACGACCTCGGAGGAAGTGCGAAGACTTCGGAGATGGCAACGGCTATCGCTCAAAAGGTTAATGCACTGCTAAAGTAACTTCAGAATAACTCGTTCTCGCGGTTCCTTTGATATCTTCACCATTGTCGGTCACGTTATAGAATCGGATATCTTTTCTCTTTTCGATCAGAAACTCTAACGACCTCTTTCCCAGCTCGAGCTTCAAGGGCCTAAGAGGTGTTGGTTTCTTATTGTATTTAGCTTTAGAATAGTGACCTTCCACAACACCGTAATCCATACCTGCAACAATTATTGCTCTTGGATTGTAGTAGCTTATGATATAACACGCTCTGTCCCCGTCTGTCAAACCACCAAAATTGACCACGCGATCTACGGATTTCACCTGAGTAGTTCCAAACAGTCTTGATCCGAGTCTTGGAACTATCTTCTCAACAAGATCCAAATTGTCCCCATGCGCATGCGCAAACACGTAGCCTTCTCTGCTGTTTCTTTCAAGATTCTTTACAGAACAGCTATCCAGGTCAGTCACAACCATTGATGGGGTTATTCCCATTTCGTACAAAGCATCAGCAGCTCCATCGGCAGCAACTAAGGGGAATCGTCGATCTTGTAGGAGACTCATCAAACCGCGAAGATCAGAGTTAAGCGAGGGACCGGCACCGAACATCACAACTATTCGATCTTCTAGAATTCGCGAAATTGTTTCTGGTTGTATGATTTCTTTTGAAGATAAGATGGTGGATAGCACGTCTCTTGACATGCTGTCTTGTTGCTCAGAGTATCCCAACGATTCTCTGACAATCGGGTAGTGAAGTCCAAACCATTCACTTCCAAGAGTGTACTCCTTCACGAAGAACTCCTGATCTTAAACACATTTAACGCTTGCAAATGCTGGCTGTATACTCAATTGATTACTGGCAAGATTGGAAAGTTGACCCTTGGGGATCAAAGCCCGGTCCGTATAATGGGAGTAATTAACCTAACCACGAATTCTTTCTACTCGGACTCCGTTGCAACCTCTGAGGGGGAAATCAAAAAGAAAGCGCTTCAGATGACTCGAGAAGGGGCTGATATAATTGACATTGGTGCAAGATCTACGGCCCCTTACAGGACTTCGGAAGTCTCGACAGAAACAGAAACGAGGTTGATAGAATCCGCACTAAGGATACTGAGAAAGATAGTTGAAATCCCACTCTCGGTCGACACCACCCGCTATTCTGTGGCAAGAGTAGCTCTAGAGTCCGGAGCGGTGATCTTAAATGATGTGCAAGGCTTCACCCAGACCAACGCTACGAGACTTGCCGAGTTAGTGGCTAGAAGCGAGTCATATCTACTGACGAGCGCCCACGAAAGGCGAGTGAAAGAGCATCTAGAACCAATATCTTCTGTGCTAACCTGTCTCGAGACCAGTCTCGAATTCGCGAAAAATCATGGAATCGATTCAAGGAAAATAATCGTTGACCCTGGAATCGGATTCTTCTCTGATCCACGATTTTCCAATGTAGAATGGAACTCTTCCGTGCTATCTAAGCTATCCGAATTGAAAATCTTTGGAAGACCAATTTGCGTTGGGGTTTCAAGAAAGAGATTCATTGGAATATTGACGAGTAAGGAAGTTCCTGCGGAGCGGCTGAACGGGTCGCTTTCTGCGACTGCGATTGCAGTCTACAATGGTGCACATATGGTCCGGACACATGACATCCTTCCGACGCTAGAAGCGGTGAAGGTTGCTATCTCGATAAGAGAAAAAAGGTTTAATCCACCTCAAGAATGAGTGAATGAGAATGCCCAAGTCCGAGCCGCTGAACGAAGAAGAGGTGAAGCGAGCAGCAGAACTGCGTGAATGGCTAGAAACTCGGATGAGTGAACTCGAAACCGAGATGAGCAGACTGAGGGACATGCAACAGATGGTCGACTCCGTTTTGCGACGTGGGAGTTTTGTTCCTGCCACGGAGCTCAAATCATCGCTGGTGAAACCAGCACACTCTGAGAAAATAGAGAGCCACGCAGAAGAATCTAGACAACTCAGGAGAACAAAGGATGGTTTACTCACCGCAACGGCTTTCATAACACCTGAGAGGCTAGTGGTGATACCGAGCACTGATGTTAAAGTCTCCCAAAGCACACCTCCATTCCAAACGTTCTTCATCAACAGGATTTTGAAAGGTTACGAATCAAAGGATAAGGAAATGGTGTCATCGGGGAAATTGGGTAAATCAACTGTGCTCTCTTTTCAGATCGAGGAGATAGATGGTTTCATAAGCAAAATCACTATAGAGAATTATAGGGAAAAATCGCGGCTTAACGAAATTCTGAGCACCGTGAACTGGGCATTCACAAGAATGCTCGAAAAGAAGTAGCCGAAGCTATGAATCCATCACAAACATTTATAGACGGCTTTCAATGATAATTTTTTGGCAAGGGAGAATAGAGTTTTTCACCTTGCCAGTCGATTCTTATTCAAAGCTAGTTAATGCTAGAGGCGTCTATACCTTCAGGGATTTTGTCTTGCTTCCCGGAAGAAGCGACATCGAACCATCAAGTGTTGACCTTGCAATAAACCTCACTCCGAAACTACGACTTAACCTTCCATTGGTTTCTTCACCCATGGACACAGTCACGGAATCTGACATGGCAATTGCCCTAGCTCGACAAGGTGGAATCGGGATAATCCACAGAAACATGCCCATTGAAGAGCAGGTCGAGAACGCAAAGAGAGTAAAGCGAGCTGAATCATTCATTATTCGAGATGTGGTTACGATTAGCCCGATACAAAGAGTGTCCGAAGCCTTCGACCTGATGGTGAAAAAGAGCATCTCCGGTCTGCCTGTTGTTGAGGACGGCGACAGGCTCGTGGGAATCTTGACAAGACGCGACGTCAATTTTGCTGACAAGAGCGAAGAGGTGAGGGAAGTCATGACGAGCGAAGTTAAGGTGGCTGGTGCGGATGTCACAATCGACGAAGCAAAACACATCATGCATCAAAACAGAGTAGAAAAGCTTCCGGTTGTGGACAGGAACAGAAAGCTTCTGGGACTAATTACTATAAAGGATGTATATTCTCGTGAGAGGAATTCGCTCGCATCAAGGGATGCCGAAGGTAGGTTGCTAGTTGGCGCGTCTATCTCACCTTTTGACCTAGAAAGGGCCAAAGCTTTGGAGAAATATGTTGACGTTCTCGTTTCTGACGTCGCTCACTTTCATAACGTCAACGTGATAGAAGCAGCAAAGAGACTTACTAAGGAAGTATCAACAGAATTCATAGTTGGTAATATTGGCACAAGCGAGGCAACCAAGGACGTGATATCTGCTCTCGATGGAAAGGTCGCAGCTATCAGAGCAGGTGTAGGGTCAGGCTCGATTTGCATCACTTCTGAAGTCACAAAGGCAGGGGCTCCCACATTGTTTGCAGTTGCTCAGATAGCGGAGACACTTGCAGAAGAGAAGTTGAATATTCCTATTATTGCAGATGGTGGTATCCGGGCTGCCGGCGATGCTTCATTAGCGCTTGCAGCCGGGGCTTCAGCTGTCATGATGGGAAATGTCTTTGCGGGTTGCACAGAATCGCCAGGAGGTCTGATAAAGATCGGAGGCAAGTACTACAAGCCATATAGAGGAATGGGTAGTGCTTCGTCCAGACAGAAGCGGTTTGCTGTGGACCGATACAATCAACCTGCTAAAGGCATTGCAGAAGGTGTGGAGGGCGTGGTGTCATATCGCGGCGACGTCCAAACAGTAGTAGAGGAGTTTGTGGGCGGATTGAGGGCAGCTTTCGGTTACTCGGGAGCTACTTCGATAACAGATCTATGGATAAAGGCGAAGTTCGGGGCAGTTACTGCTGCAGGCGTAGATGAACTCAAGCCGCACAACATAATTCTTCCAGGCGAAGAGAAGATTTAGGCAGTTTGCGCGACACCGCGTCCCTAGACAAGATTCTAGTTCTTGATTTTGGAGCTCAATATGCGCACCTGATTTGCAGAAGAATCAGGGAACTAGGAGTTTATGCTGAACTTGTTCCGCACAACATTTCTCCGCAACAGGTCGTAGAGAAAAGAGCGAAAGGCCTTATCTTTTCAGGGGGACCTAGAAGCGTATACTCTAGAGGCTCACCGCTTCCATCACAAGAGTTACTACGTATGGATCTGCCAGTGCTAGGTATATGCTACGGGTTGCAGGCGATAGTGCGTCAATCAGGGGGGACTGTGCTGAAGACAACCAAACGGGAATACGGAAGGGCGACGCTCAAACTTGATTCAAAGTCACTACTGTTCGCAGGTCTGGGCGAGACAACTGTGTGCTGGATGAGCCACGGCGATGCGGCGAAGTCATTGCCTCAAGGGTATAAAGTAATTGCTTCAACCGATAACTCTCCATTTGCGGCCATCTCCTCTGGGCTTATCTATGCGGTCCAGTTCCATCCAGAGGTAACCCATACGGAGAAAGGAATGGCTATACTCTCGAATTTCATTTTCGAAATCTGTTCCTGTGAGAAGAACTGGACTACTGAGAACATGATTGAAGATTCTATGTCTGAGCTTCAGAAGAAATTGGGACCAAATGACCGTGTCATTTGCGCCTTGAGCGGAGGCGTGGATTCCGCCACTACTGCAGAGCTTCTGAAACGCGTAATCGATAAGCGACTATACTGTGTATTCGTCGATCATGGTTTGCTCCGAAAAGGCGAGCGACAGAAGATTGAAAACGCGTTTCGAAAGAAAATGGGAAAGAACCTGATAGTCGTGGACGACTCACGAATCTTCCTGAGGAAGTTAATAGGTATACGCGATCCAGAAAGAAAGCGCAAGATTGTGGGAACTGAATTCATCAACACATTCAGCAGGGTTAGTAAGAAGTTAGGGCGAATCAGTTGGCTGGCACAAGGCACTCTCTACACAGATATCGTAGA
>DAHVAI010000436.1 GCA_027314685.1 Nitrososphaerota archaeon
TAGAAAAGGGACAATCCGTGTTGACAATAGATCCGAATGGAGACCTTGGACCCAAAATCCTCGGCTTGCTGTCGCCGGATTGCTATGGGAAGGCATTTTACATAGATTCGGGCAGGACTCCGGCCGGCATCAACCCGATAAGCGTTCTTCAAGCAGACGGGCTGGGGGACGGCTGGGTAGAGGTGGTTGCAGATGCTATAGCATTCTCAATTAGGATGACCTACGGTGACAAGTTCTACGGGCCAAGGCTCGGATATCTCCTGAGATTGATCATCAAGGGTCTTGCTGAAATCGAAGGGGCAAACCTGTATGATGCTTACACGGTATTGACCAACCGGGTCGCATTTGGTCAATTCAGGCAAACTGTCCAGGATCAAAGGATCAGAGAAGCACTTGGGGCCGAGGAGAACTCATTCTTCAGCGACTGGGGCATGCCGATAAAGAATAAGCTTGGCTTGTTGCTCTTCAATGACACTGCAAGCAGAATGCTCTGTAAGCGTAAGAACAACCTCGATATAGGGCGCATTCTTGCTGAAGGCAAGAGCGTTCTGATTGATACGGACATGGCTAGCGTGGGAAAGGAAGGACCCACGCTCATTGGCTCCTTCGTTCTTGCCGCATTCTGGTTAAAGGCGATGTCGTTGAGGAAGAAGCTCACCATTATCATTGACGAATTCCAAAACTACCCAATCGAACTGATCGGTGACATAGCTACACAGGGAAGAAAATACGGTGTCAACCTGATAATCGCAACACAAAGTCCCTCCGTTCTAGACAAGGAGCACGTGAATTCGTTTGGATCGAATTTCCCCGTGAGATTACTCTTCAGACTCGGTCAGGAGGACGCAATGCTGGCTTCGAGGATGACCACTGACATCGATTTCCGGGAACTCACAGATTTGCCGGATCTCTCTTGCTTCTACAGCAGCACTGACGGTGCATCATTTCTTTCGATTGAGGAAGTACTGCCAAACCATGAATCTGCCGACGCCGCTATAGAATATACGCTCAGACAAGTCTCACTCGAGGACGACGTGATGCCGTCTGTGTTCTTCCAGGATGACGCGAGCCTCTTCAAGATGCTGCAGGCATTAAGGACATCTGCGACAATGGACTTGGTATCCATTTCCCAGCTGAGCGACACTGGTATATTCGAGCTCATGGAACTCTCCAAGGAAGAAGCAGCTATGCTCGTGAAGACAGGCAGGAAGATGGGTTTCATCGACAGCAAGAGACTGAGACTGACTAATAAAGGAAAGACGGAGATGTTGATCATGCAGGGCGGGTTCTTTGCCGGGAGTGAGGAACACAGGATGATCGCCCTCAGGACAAAGGATTTGCTCGAGACTCTTGGCGGCCAGGTGGCTTACGTTCCGGTTCAGAGTAAGAGTGATCCGCTTCCCGACGTGATTGCAGTGCCGGTTAATGGCAGAGAAGGCCGTAAGCTGTTTGCCGAGATCGAATACACTACCGGCTACAAAGGGAAGGAAATCGAAATGAAGATTGGGAGGGCATGGGCGCAGGATGTCGTACCCGTCCTGGTGTTCAACAACAAGTCAACTGCGGAGTTTTGCTACAAGAAATACTACACAGAGGCGCTCATACTTCTGTTCGATGAGGATGACGCGAGGATCATACAGGAAGGAGGATTCCTTGAACTTAAGGGCAATGAAATGCTTGATAAAGAGTTGTACTACCTTTGCACAGCAAAGAAGGCAAGGGAGTCTGTGCCTGCAGAGTCGAAAGGCTGAACATTGTTCAGGATCATCCAGTGTAATTAGGATTGACTCGCGTCTCCGAACTCACCAGCCGACATTCAGAGGCAGTTTTCTGTCGCGAAATGACTTGCAAAGAGTGGCGAATCTGCCGGGAGTTGGCTTTATTTTGTCACTATCTCATAACAAATTCAAGGTTGGGCAAATGCCCCTGTCACCTTAGTTACTCGTCGACATATTCGTCCAGAGTGTCAGGCAGTAGGATTCTCTGCTTCCTGTCGGTGCCATTCACAAATAGATCAGGCATTGTCCAGATATATGATACATGCTTGATAAAACTATGTACAATATGATGAAAAACCTGCTCGCGAAAGGGAGTTTTCACAACTATGTGAAGAGCCCTTCCTGTGAAGAGCCTAAGACTTTGGCTCTATTTAGTCCCTCGCTGAATGTCCAGGTCTTGTTCACGCAACTATACGAGGCATCTACCCTCAGAATGGCACATGGGAACCCGTTGTCAGGGAATCCCTCAATCAGTCTCACGAAGCCCGACCAT
>DAHVAI010000437.1 GCA_027314685.1 Nitrososphaerota archaeon
GAGGCAGGCATCGTGTTTGAGAACGGATGCTACCGATGCCAAGCCTGTGGCTATAGCAAGTGTAACTAAGGATTCATGATCAATGAGAGCAGTGCTGCTCTCACTATCCTGCCGTACTGCATCTGTTTGAAGTACCGTGCCTGAGGTGCACTGTCGACCTCATGCTTTATTTCGTCAATCCTCGGGAGCGGATGCATTAGTATTGCGTCCTTCTTCATTAGCTTCACGTTTTCTTGATCAATGAAGTACGATCCTTTGACCTGTTCAAATTCCTGCTCATCAGGTATTCTTTCTCTTTGTATTCTGGTTGCGTAGAGGACATCCACCTCAGGAAGTATCTCTCTGAGACTATCATGTTCAGTCATTTCCACGGACTTAGATCCACCTCCAATTTTGCTGATATCGTGAGTTGCTTCTTTTCTAATCTTTAAAGCGTCGGGAGCTACAAGATCAATCTTCACATCGTATTTTGCTAGCCCGTAGATGAGCGAGTAAACGGTTCTGCCATATCGAAGATCTCCTACAATTCCAATCCTAAGACCGTCGATCTTTTTCTTTTCCTTCAATATCGTGTAAAGGTCCAGCATGGCTTGAGTAGGATGTTCTTCTGTACCAGTTCCACCACTGACCACCGGCTTTGCGGCAATTTCGGCAGCAAATCTTGCAGCGCCTTCGTTTGAGTGTCTGATCACCAAAATGTCTGAATTTGCCTCAACAACTCTGACAGTATCTGCAAGAGATTCTCCTTTTTCCATGGAAGTTGTCTTTGTTTCGGCAAATCCCACAGAAATACCACCAATAGATGCCATTGCTGATTCAAAGCTCAATCTAGTGCGAGTGCTTGGTTCGAAGAACATGATTCCGAGTATTCTACCTTCTCCGAGCGCCACCTTATCCCTATACTTCATTTCGACAAGCTTGTCTGCTGTCGTGAAGAGAAGCTCGAGTTCGCCGCGAGTGAAATCCTTCATTGACAGAACGTCGCGCTTGTAAAATGGATTCGTCATCTTCGCATATCGCCCTGCTTTTTCAGAAAAAGCAGGGCTTTTGGATATTTAAGGAATCACAACGTTGTTACAGATTTTCAGCGAAGTGGATTTTCTTGTTCCATCTGCCCTATTTTCCACTCAAGCGCCTGTTTGAATTCCGAGTTATCAATCAAGTTAAGGTTCTTTCCACATGTTGGACATTTGAAGAATGCTTCCATGGCTTCTTCGAAAGTAAGCTTTCGACAGGTAGGAGTGCCGCAATTGTAAAACTCGTGTTCTTTCTCATAGCCCAACCTTTGTTTCAGTCTATCAAGAGCCTTCTTCTTCTGAGTTTCGATGAAACCGTCAACCTGATCCTGCTGCGCCTTCCATCTGTAGACGAACCATCCCCTCTTCAAATCCCTGACTCTTATGCCTGAAATAAGGGATCTTCCAAAAAGATCGTAGAGGGCCTTCCTGACTGAATTTATCTTCAATCCTGTCGCGCTAGCTATCTCTTCGTCTGTGGCATTCTCGTTGTTCAGCAGGGCTCGAGCTACTTTCACATAGTCCTCTCCGCCCAGCAGATTGGCTATTTTGACAAATGAATCTTCGTACTCAACACGCATCTAGCAATTCAACCTTCTTTCCCTTTGAACTTGGCCTGATCCTAATTTTTGCGTTGCCAAACGTATTATACAGCTCTTCTCCCATAAAAAGCCTATCAAGAAATACTGCAAGTGCTGCAACCTCACTATGTGGCTGGTTTCCAACTGCCACGTTGTACTTGGCCATATCATAAATCTCTCGAGGTACCTTTTCCGCTCCTACCACCAATAGCAATTTCCCACTCCTATTGTATAGATCATTCTTTATTTCAGGTAGCACTTTGCCTAAAGATTCCCCATACATGGTAAGGTGTACAATCAGCCCCTCCCATTTTTTGACAAATTCTCGCCAGACGTGGATGTATTGCACCCGAAACGAGCCACCCCATCTACCACTGATCCTCTTTATAGAGTCAATCGTGTGATCATCTGCTCCCGTCAATAAGAGCTCCCTCGCTCCAAATGCTCGTGAAACAAGTCCGATATGCGTACTTATCCGCTCGTCTCTGACGAGTCTGTGTCCTAGCCTTAACACTGTTACTTCATATGGGAGCTTCCCAGGCTCCGACTTTTTGCCTTGATTCAATCCGATTGTCGTTCGCATATCAGCTAGTGTCTGCGGCAATCTCGTCCTCTACCGGAACGAACAATTCAATCTTTAGAAAATGTTCCAATTTCTTGGCAAGAACATCATTTGGTTTCATCGTTCCGACTTCAAGGTGACTTATAACTGAAGGTTTCTCATTGATCTTCCTACCTAGTTCCTCTTGGGTGATGCCTAGGACTTCTCTAGCGCTCTTTATTGTCTTGTTGAAGTCTTCTCTTAGCATCATCTCTTCATCGTCGTAGGAAAAACCAGGAGAACGAGGAGGGGGATTAGATTTCGAAGTCCCTCCGCCAGTAGATCTTCCGCCAAACGAATTGTAAGTCTTTCCCGCCGGTTTCGGCACTCTTGCAGCAGTACCCAATTTCGAACAGTTGTTACAAACTCTGAATACCCCGCCGTCAATGTTAACAACCTGAACTTCGCCGCGGATAGAGTTTCCGCACAATTCACAGTTCAAAAATTATCCCCAACTATACTTGAAGACACGCATTTATGTGCTTTGTTGATGTGGCTTCCGAGAATAGTTGGAGAAAACCAAGCACCGCTCGTCTGTGGCCGCCGCATTCGCTATCAGGAGGGACGAATTTAGCAAATGGAAGCTTGCGATGTCTATAGACTATATTTTTGGCAAGAATACTTCTAGAGTGTTGAATTACTCAAATTTAAGATTCCAGTATTCAAGGAGAACAGGGAGGTTAAAGTACGTTCTTGAAAATGACAGTGTCTTGTTTTCTTTGCGCCCTAACGGAAGCATTGCACCTTCGCGTCTCGGCTTTTCGAAACTTCTCTCCAAGACCAAGCTCACAAAGTTGCGCGACCGCCCTAGATGGTCCGTGACTGTAGTGGATGCCGTTTCACCAATTGTTTCTCAAGGGAAAACTGTTTTCTGCAAACATGTCGTTTACTG
Source organism: Nitrososphaerota archaeon (assembly GCA_027314685.1). The sequence goes on from DAHVAI010000437.1 coordinate 3,091, forward strand.
CAGCGATTTGCTTCGAGCAGGAGAGGATGTAGCAATCTTGAACGAGAAGGGCGCAATATTAGCAGTTGGAAGAAGTACACTTTCCGGTCCGACTATCAAACAATTTAAGAGAGGTGCCGCAGTAAAGGTCAGGGAAGGAATCTAGAGTGCCCCAGATGAATTTCGATAATCGCCAGACAAGGCGCATGCTTGAGCGAATGGGTGTCAGCATGGATCAAATCGAGGGCGTTGAAGAAGTTGTAATCCGAACTGCCGACAAAGATCTCGTTATAAAAAAGGCGAGTGTCTCAGAAATGAAAATGAAGGGTTCTCGTATGTTTCAGGTAATCGGAGAGGACGTCGAGGAGAGGCTGCGTGAAAAACCAAAGTACACTCGCGAGGATGTCCTGCTCGTAGCTCAGCAGGCAAACGTTTCGGAAGCAAAAGCTGAGCAAGCTCTCAAGGACACAGATGGAGATCTAGCGCAAGCGATAATGCGCTTTTCTTGAAATATTCAGGCAATCAAGCTGAAGCAAGAGAATTCTCTGCGAGTTTTTCAGAGTCCATCATTTCAATCTCGTTCACCGTATAGATGCGACTGCCTTTGAACGGCAAGAACATTTTACCATTCCCGTGATAGAACTTGGAAAAGAATTCCACGTAGATCAACCTAGCGCCTTGGATACCTGGTTCGAAAAGCGCTAACACAAGATTGAAAATCTGTCCGAATATGAGAATTATTACCCCCATTACAGCAAATGCAATCCCACTTGAGACATCACTCAAGAATATCGTATCTATTACGGCGGCAAGCTCGACTGAGGCAAGAAGTATTCCGAGAAGCCTCGTATACGAGAGTATGTGGCTGATAATCGAAGGTAGCTCAATCAGAGTCTGTGGCCCTTCTCCATACCCTATCAGCGCCAAACCAACCAAAAGCAATGCGATGTAGACTCCAGCAATCGGATTCGTTGTTGGACTGACTGATCCGTGATGAAGTACTGTCAATCCGATTAGTGAGATTCCCCAAGCAACAGTGAACCACCCCAGCTTTCCGAAAATGTGCTTCTTTTCTCCAGCCCAGTAACTGTTGATCATCCCAAGTACAAGACCGAACGAAACTTCAAACAATCCTACGTATCCCGTAAAAAGAAGCAGATCTTTCAGACCTCTCGTTGAGGAAGGATCCAAAAAGGCACCGCTAGAAGGCAAGCCGATGTGCAGATTCGTGTTGAGGTAAGAGAACAAATACTGATTCAGGTGAAAGCCAAAGTACTCATTGAATCCAAATCCAAAAATCACGCCGATTACTGCACCAGGCATCATCGCCATCGCGAGCTTCTGGAACTGTACTGGTTTGAAGATGTTCCTAGCAAAAGATCGTAGCTGCCTTGGAATTATAGTCTTCTTTCTTGGGTTCTGTCTTAATCGATTGAGTATCCAGTAGGAAATTCCGATAATTGCTAGACCATATCCAACGTCGCCAAGCATCAGACCAAAAAATATCGGAAAAGTAATCGCGAAAATTATAGTCGGATCAAATTCCCCAGACTGTGGCAACGTATAGAACCTAATGAATGATTCAAAATAGCGCAATCTCTTAGGATTCTCAAGCAATGTTGGTGGTTTCTCGTCGCTCTCCAGCCTGAACAGTGTTGCTGATCTCGCATGCTTGCCAAGTACACTTGTCAGAGAGGGAATCTTTTGTTCAGGTATCCAACCTTCCAGCGCAAACGTGTTATCTGTGAATCCAAAGTTGTTGATGGCTTCGAGCTTCCTGGTCTCAATGGCAAGTTGCTCTTCAAGTGAGGCAAGATTCGAATAATTGGTCTCAGAAATTTCCTTGAGCTTCTGTTCCACGACTTTCGATTCCACAAGAGCCGTCTCTTTTTCCTTGTTCAGTTTCGACAGAACTTCGTCAGGCTTTCCTTTGAGTTTTGGAATCCTTTGCAATCTCAGGTTGGCTCGCTGAATTATCGAGCCAAACTTTTCCAGTTCCTGAGTAGGTACGACAACCACAATGCTTACCGGATCTTTCCCTTGAGAATAAGTCATAAGATCTGTAATGCTTGCCAAATTCTTTTGGAACTCCGGATAATCATCCTTGGAGACGGTACCGAAGAATGACGAGGCAGATTCAAGGTCAAATATTGACAAATCTTCGTTGATGAAATTCAATTTCGTGACCAGGTCAATTCTGTTTGCAAGCTCGTCTAACCAAGTAGACAGCTTTCCTTGATCTTGTTTCAGTCTGGCAACATCGGAATCTATCTTGACTTTCCTTGAAGCATTCAGGAGTTGAATAGGAGCCCCATAGCCTTTCTTTTCAGTGACATTTACGTGTGGGAGCGCGGTCCGCAAAGCTCTAATTCTGAGCAATTCTTCTGAGACTTCACGAACATTAGCAGAGTCAAGCTCCGTTCTCAAGTAAGGTAATGCATCTTTCGAG
>DAHVAI010000152.1 GCA_027314685.1 Nitrososphaerota archaeon
GTAGACTCCGAAACCCTGTAGATTGGTGAAAAAAAGCGATGCTAAATGAGTAACCACTGAGGGTCTATTCAGTGGCTATTGTATCGTTTGTGGTACTGCCATCACGTTCTCGGGCTCTCGAAGAGGGTTCGATTGTTTGACATTCCTTTCTTTTCTAACCTGCTCCCCTCTGGAAAGTCCACCCTTACGCGCTATAATTGACCGCAATTCAGGAGAAACAGCTTGCAGTCCTCGAACTTTGTGTAGTGCGTTTCCTCCGGCTTGCGCGACCCGGTGTCTTACTTCCGAAGTGCAAGAAGCTAATCCGCGCTTTCCTTTCCCTTCGATTAGAGCTTTCAATCTATACGTCACGCTAAATAGATTATCAGCTTCGGTGAATTTACTGCTTTTGGGTCAAAGCTCAAAGTTTCAGAGTCTTGATAAGCTAGATTGTTTGCAATTCGGTAGAGATAAAGTTCACTCTTGTTCTACGATCAGATGAATTCCTCGCATTGCTGTTACTATGGCATTAGTACCTTCTTTGATTGTTGAGCTTTGTTCTGTTCTCGCAGACCAGGTTTCGTAACCAAGCTTACCCCAATCAGTGTAGAGTCTAACGACGCCCGCTTCGGATTTGCTGATGTGCTTTACAACGTAGCATTTCTTTCCTACGATTTGGACGCGCTCTATGTTTTCGATTTTTATTACTTCTACTAACTTCACGACAAATATCACGACGGCAGCCATAATCGGAAGTATCACGATATACCTGAATCCGAATTTGAAAAGTAAAACAGCCATGATGCCTAACAATCCAAAGATTGCCAATGATCCTGGACCAAATCTAGTCCAAGAAAACAACGACGCGTATTCCTCGGTCTTGCTCAATCCTTGTTAATCACCACGTGTTCTAAGAATCATTAACACGATAGAGTCTAGAAGCAGATCGTAATACAATTTGTAGCACAATCATCATCGCTCCGGAATTTCCGAAGATATTTTCAGCCGATCACTTCTTAACCATCAATCCCAGAAAGAAGAGTGTTAATATCACCAGGTCCATGCCAAGTGAAGCCAATTCTTCAGTTTGAGCTGTCCAATTCAATACCCAGACGCCGAAATGTTCGAAAAGTATCTTCAGCCCAAAGAATCCGAATGCGCCAGATATTAGAAGCATTCTAAAAAGCCCCGTCTTTCTGTACGAAACAACAGATACACCTAGTAGCGCGATACAAATCAGGAGAACAAAAACGCTAAGCACTTGATCCAAGCTAAAAGGTGAGCTTGAAATAACTAGAGAGGTCACAGCCAAGGGACTAAGGCCTCTCTTTTTGGTTATCTGAAGACATTTCCAGAACAATATCTGTGAGCTTGCTCGATAGCTTCTCCCAGAACGTTGGATGGTAACTCCTGACAAATCTCTCTATAGATGCTTCGTTTCCAACAACCCTGTACGTAACCTGTCTCCCATCCTTGGTTCTCGAAACGATTCCTAGGTCAGCCAACCGCTTCATGTGCCACGATATAGTCGCAGGTGTCAACTTCACCAACTTGGCTAATTGATTCTGAGAAAGCGTGGGGTTCCTTATGATGTGAATTAAAATTTCTCTTTGCGATTCAGTTGACAGAGCAGCAAGGATTGCAGTCTCATCTTGGGCGTATACACCCGTCGGGAAAAACACCTTGTACAGTCCATGTCTTGCTTCGCATATCCTTCCTTCCTTTTCCAGAACGTACAGGTTGTATTGCAGATCACCATTGCCAAGCTTAAGCTCCCTGGCAATCTTACGAAGGTGATCTCCGGGGTGTGCTTTTACATATTCTAGGATAAGATCACGCGTGCTTTGAAGCGCCGATTTGCGATCCTCCCCTTCCAAATCACACCATCAGATATTTTGAGAAATCCTATTGGACACATATGTATTGCGGCGCTTGAGCTGGATTAGTTTCGATGTTATTGAACGATATGAGCGACTGAAAGAAATGCTACGACATTAAGCAATCCGATTCTTCAAAGAGCCATGCTCAATTTCTAAACGCAATTTTCTCCAAAGAGTACGAATGCAAGCTTTGCAATACCTGTTTGACGCTGATTTCAATATATAGTTTTGATCCTCATCAAACATCTCCTTACAGAATTTCTGAAACGAGATGGCCTATTATTCTCGCAAATTTACGCAATGCCTATAATCGCCGTCAAGCGCATCTTGTCCAAATGCCACGATCATTCGTACTTCCGGGCCAGCCGAGGAGGTACCCTAGAGAGTTTGAGTTCAAGATAGAACACCTGAAGCTCGAAATAGAGCCTTTTTTCGAATCCCAAAGAATAAGCGCGAAGACTACTTACAAGATTCGACCACTGCGAGATGCAATTTGTTCACTGACACTGGATGCTGTTGATCTGGAATTCAAGCACGTCCGAGTGAATGGGAAAGATGCCAACTTCGAGACGCTCCATAAATCAGTAAGTATAGATCTCGGATTTGATCTTGAATCTACTGCCATCTTGGAGATAGAATACAATGCTTCGCCGAAGAAAGGATTGTACTTCCGAGGCCCGACCAAGACTGATCCGAGCAGGGTTCTGCATTTGTTCACTCAGGGTCAAGCTGAGGACTCAAAGCACTGGTATCCGACTTACGACTATCCAAACATGCGATTTACTTCTGAGATACACGTCACAGCTCCGGAGAAAATGCTCGTGGTCGCAAACGGAAAGTTAGTCTCAAACGAGGTGAAAGGATCAAAACGATTGTGGCATTTTTCGCAAGAAGTACCTCATCCATCGTATCTGCTCTCTGTCATCGTGGGAGATTATCAGAAAATCTCTGCAGAGCACGATGGCATTTCCGTTGAGTATTACCTCCCAGAAAATAGAGCTAAAGACGCGGCGCGCTCTTTTGGAAAGACTCCGAATATGCTAGACTTTTTCGGCAAAGTGACTGGACAAAAATATCCATACCCAAAGTACGCTCAGACTGTTGTTTCTGACTTTATGTTCGGTGGTATGGAAAATATATCTGCGACAACTCTCACGGACAGGACACTCCACGATGAAAGAGCTCATCTCGATTTTCAGAGCGAGAACTTGGTTTCGCACGAGCTAGCACACCAGTGGTTTGGCGATTATCTCACATGCAAAGACTGGTCGCACGCTTGGTTGAACGAGGGGTTTGCAACATACTTCAACGCACTCTTTAGAGAATTTGACGAGGGATGGGAAGATTTCCAGTATTCTATGCTGCAGAACTTTGAGAAGCTCTCGGACGACATAAATGACAGGTACCACCGGCGAATAGTAGAAGACAGGTACTGGGATCCGGATGAGCTATTTGACTCACACACTTACGAGAAGGGTTCGTGGGTGCTCAACGCGATCAGAGGTGTGGTTGGCGACGAGTTCTTCTGGAAGGCAATACAGCTCTACGTACAAAATTGCAAACTATCGAGCGTTGAGACGAGCGATTTCCGCAAGTCGCTGGAAAAAGTGAGCGGGCTTGATTTTGAAAGGTTCTTTGACGAGTGGCTCTACAGTCCAGGCTTTCCCGATTACGTCGTGGACTACTCATTTGACGAGAAGGCCTTGACTGCAAGGCTAGACGTGGAACAAACAAACGTAGGCGTGGACGACATACCTTTGTTCACAACCCCAATCGAGGTTGTATTCCACCTCAATAGCGGAATCATTAGCAAAAAAATCTCAGTTTCTGACAAGAAATCCTCGTTCTTCTTTCGACTTTCATCGAGGCCACTGAACATCAGCTTCGATCCAAAGAACTGGATTCTGAAGAAACTAAAATTCAGAAAGCCAAAGGAGATGCTACTCCACCAGCTTGTAAATGATGAGAACTCGATGGAGCGCATCAGGGCAGCTCAGGATCTATCAGAATACAAGACTTTGGATGTGATTCAGGCGCTCGGGAAGTGCGTGGACACCGACGGATTCTGGGGGGTGAGGCTAGAAGCCGCGAAGTACTTGGGGAAGATAGGAACGAAGGATGCGTTGGAGGCACTACTCTTGAGAAAGAATCACAAAGATCACAAGGCAAGGCGTGGAGTCGCAAAGGGACTGCAATACTTTGCAAACCTCGAAGAAAGCGGCAGGGCTGTGGACTCGCTCATATATTTCCTCAACAACGATGAATCGTATTACACCCGAGCTTACGCAGCTAACTCGCTGGGGTTCTATGCGAATTCTGAGAAAGCATACACATCGCTGGTCGAGGCACTGAAACAGGATTCAATGAACGATCAGATAAGATATAGAGCATTCTTGGGATTTGTTGAAATGAAAAACGCAAGGGCGTTGCCACTGGCAATTGATTATCTGAAGATTGGAAAGGAGTTCCAAGGAAGAAACGCCGCCGCCTATGCCGTTGGAAAACTGGGTCGTGGGAATCCGGAGGCTCTGAATGCGCTTTTGTCAATGAAGGACATTGATGAGTTTAGGGTTAGGGCAGAATCTGCTTTCTCCATATCTTACCTCGAAGATCCAAGCGTCATTCCGCAACTTGAAACTTGGCTATCGCAGGATGCCTCGGGGTATGTGAGAAGGCGCCTGCGAGAGACCATAAACATCCTCAGAAAACTTATAAATTCCAAGTCTTAGGGCGGAATTTGATCAGCTAGACAGATCGTCGGAACCGAGCGGCGATGGCAGTCTGTAAAAATCCTCACTCTTCTTTTCCAAGACGTTTTTGGAGACAAGGTTGTTACACGCCTTCTCGACCTCGTCGGGATCAAGGTCGAGGCTGTATTTCTTCTCGATTTCGGATTCAATTTCAAACACGCCTTTTTCCTGAAGATCTGAAAGTGATTCGACGATCCTACCTTCGAGAGAATTCTTATCCGGTAGCCAAGACGGAACCTTTGGTACGATTCTTCCTGACTTTAGACCCTCAATAACTCCTGCCCAATCGTTCAAGTTCTTCTTTCTGCCACCTGTAATCGTCTGGATGTATTCGGCTTCTGTCTCGCCAGTGTCTGATTGGTACCTCACCTTTAAGTTCGGGTTTGTCATTAGACCCTTGCTACCCTTGGTGGACACTATCTTCTGAAGCTGAATGGAAAGGTTTGCAGGATTATTAGCGACAGAGTCCAAATTCTTGACATCAGCATATCTCAGGCTATCCAACCCGTCCATGAAAGCTTCCTCAGTGTTAGCAGCAACGAACATGAGTCTATTGTTCGTGAGAACAAGAGTTCCCTGCACTTCTCTCCCGATTCCAGCCTTGCTCAATACGCTCTGCTCTTGGGCCAGAATTGACTCTTTACTTGACAACGAATTACCTCGTTTTCAACTTGACTTGCCGAACCATTTAAGCGAGACTCTGGCTAATGGGCGGAAGATTCTGCCATCTTTCGAAAGTGACTGCCACTAGTGATTCTCGGTTATGAGCTTCTCAAGCTCAGCCTCGCTCACCGCGCCTATCCTGCTGAACGAGGGATTCGAGTTCGTGAACATGACATACGCTGGAATCGAGGAGATGTGATATCTGGATGCAAGATCTCCATGATCTTCAATGTTCACTTTGCCGAATGTGATCGAAGCATGCTTGTCTGCGATCCGCTCGATAAGTGGATCCATACTCAAGCAATTGTGAACGACAGCGTTTGATACAAGATACGTGTTGTCCGTAGTCTCCACGTTGTAGACGGTCCCACTGTACTTGGTCCGTTCTAATTTTCTTATCGGCACGGCAATATGATCGCTAAAAACCTTGCTAAAAGTACCGTGGATCGAATAGGACACGACATACGATATCTTTTGATTAAACTTCCTACTTTGGATACTCCCAGTCGCGTTAATCTTTCTTTCATTTACAGTAACTGGAGTTCCCAACCGAGCAAACAAGAGCTGAATTTGCATTGCAAGAATCTTGGAAACAGTTGATACAGAAATTATCGTTTTTTCTTTGGATCTGTATGCAGGAGCGCAGTTATAATTGATGGAACCATCTCCTGCCAAGTATCCATCAATGAACGATTTGATCACATTCAGATTGCTGTGATACAAAAGAAAGTCGGGAACTCTCTTGTTCGCGGCCACTCTTCCAAACCATTCGGGAAAGACGCGGCTCAGAATACGAGAGTACATGATTATGCGCAAACCATGCTGTTCCTCTTTTTTGACGGAACGCGAAGAGTAACCGAGATTGTGTAAAATTCTAACCAACCTTTCTTCAATTTCACCTTCGTTGATGTTAAGATCAAACTGTGGTCCGTCAACTGTTGAGGAGCCTTCTGCAACATACAGACCAAAGAGCCACGAAGCTTCCTCGTTAAGCGGTATTGAAAAAGGCACATGCTTTGCTTTGACCATGTTGCGGTCTCTTTCGTTGATAAATTCGTGAAAATCGATGAATTCTTCGTCAAAAGTGCCCTTTATTCGGGGAATGAGCAAATAGTCCCCGTCAGTACCAAGGGTCTTCATGTGAAGATCCTTGGCCTCCTTCCAAGATGGTTCAGAGAGACTGATGACCTTCTCGTCTCGCGATACTGAGCTTCTGGTCAAAATCGGATGTTCCGGGGTTGTCTCGAATGGGAGCATCCCGCTAGCCTTGATTCGAATCATCGATCCATTATAATGGCGGCTCATCACTTCGGTTATGCGGTTTAGTCTTGTAAAGCCCACAGTTCTGGAATCCACTCTGCATTCACATATGGGCTTGTTATCACCTAGTAGAATTGCATCGGGTTTCACACAGGGTTTGCACCAAGGAGCCCAGAAATCAACGAACACTTTTTTCGACGTCTTCAACATTCTATCAAAATTCTGACTGGTTAATTCAACTACCTTGGACAAGATGAGGCTTAGGGATGTTTAATCCTATTTTTAATGTTAGAGGTCTAGAAGAAATCTCATCGACACTCGATCTTTTTCTTGAAATATTTTCATGTCGTGATAAGTCGGAGCCTTGATTGCAGTTTTTTGTTCGTGTTTTGCAGGATCGTATTTTTCCCCGAAGCAAGTTGCTTTCAGTTCAAAATCCTCTTTTCGTTTTGAAATTTTGCAAGAAAATCTGGAAAAGAGCATTCCATCTGTGTCTTGGAGCGAAATTAATTCTTCAATCCAAGCATAGAGAAGAGATTCAAAGTCCTTTGCTTCGACGTTTACATCTATCTGTGAAGCACCATTGATGCTCGAAAGACTCACCATTGTTTCTTCCGTCGCAAGAGCCGCGTTTTCAAAGGCCTCCTCCAGCGTTCTACCATACGCTTCGATCTCTGCGTCCGTCGTGTGCTCAAGGAACTTGAAACGGCGCTCGGAAGACTCTTCCATCTCAATCAATGCTCCCAGAATCAGTGATATTGTTCTTTGACAAACGATTTTAAGCTCGCTTCCATGGCTCTTTCTAGAAGTGCCGGGGAGGCGTTTGCCGGGATTATTATACAATCCCGAAGGCAGAGTGGACTATTGCGCGGTTTCGACAAAATCGAAGCGTAGGCCTTGAGTCCCACCTAAGGATAGCCCGTGGCCGTTCTACGGCCTCGTCGGTTCGAATCCGGCTCCCGGCGCCTTCAAAATCACCCATGATCTATCGCTTCCTTATTTAAAGCGGGTTCAGCAGGTCGGTTTTGCCCGTCTTTTGAGGTCATTCTAAATGATAAATGGCCGTAGTCTAGGAGGTCATGCGCAATTGCAATGCTTTGTGCTATGAATGACGGCAGGCAGGCTAACCCAGACATATTCTTCGGAAAAGAGGAGAAGGACCGCCTCTTCTTCTGTACCGAAGAATGCAGGCTAAGATACGGGTTGATTGGTGTAAGCAAGGTCGCAATGGCAGAGATTGAGGTTCGCAAGCAGGCAGAACTGAATCAGAGAAGAATGAAATCAGACGAGGATTAGATTCCTTACTCAGGCCATTCGCCACTTTTGTCCCTGCGGCGTATCCTGGACCTCAATGCCAAGTTCCAAAAGTCTCTTCCTGACAGCATCTGACTTTGCCCAATCCTTGTTCTTGCGCGCTTCTTCTCTCTCTTTCAGCAAGGAACGAATCTCGGGAGATGCCACATTCTCAGTGACTTTCTTTATCGCGCCGAAAATATAGTTGAAATCTTTCATCATGAATTCCAACATCAAATTCACCTCATTCCTCCCAAAAGATCCCTGATCAAGAATCTTGTTCCCCTCGGTTATGAATTCAAAGATAACTGCCAGAGCTGACGGTGTATCGAGATCATTTTCAAGCGAAGTTATGTATCTGACACGTGTCTTTTCCACAAGGTCTGTTACTTTGGATGACCCGTTGGAGGTCGATTCAACTTCTTTCAGACGAAGATAAAATTCGTTCATTCGCTTTACAGAAGAGGATGCTTGGTCGAGCGATTTTTCCGTAAAGTTAAGCTGTGCTCGGTAGTGTCCAGAAAGTAGCAGGAAGCGGAGAGTCTCGCCATCTATGCCTTTGTCGCGCATGTCCTTCACGGTAAGAAAGTTGCCGAGACGCTTTGCCATTTTTGCCTCGTTTATGAGTAGATGTTCGGAGTGTAGCCAGTAATTCACGAATTTCTTGCCCGTAAATCCTTCAGACTGGGCAATCTCGTTCTCGTGGTGGGGGAATATGTTATCGACCCCACCGGTGTGTATGTCAAACCGCTCTCCGAGATACTTTATCGACATTGCAGTGCATTCTATGTGCCAGCCGGGCCTACCATTTCCAAGCGAGGTTTGCCAGAAGATGTTCCCATCGTCTTTGTCCCAGGCCTTCCATAGCGCAAAATCTTGCACCGCGTCTTTCGTATAGTCGTCCTGTCTGACCCTCGCTCCTGCCTTCAACTCACCAATTTTCAGACCTGACAATCTCCCATAGTCAGAGAATTTTGAAATGCTGAAGTATATCGATCCGTCTTCGCTGCGGTACGCAAATCCCTTCGCAAGGAGTGCTTCAATAATCCTAACCATTTCTGGGACGTGCATTGTTGCACGAGGGTAGAATTCAGCTCTCTCAATTCCCAGAAAATCCAGATCTTCGAAGAAAGCTTTAGAGTATCTTTCGGTGAATTCGTACAGGTCCTGATTGTTCTCTCTACAAACTTTGATGATCCTGTCGTCCACGTCTGTCAGGTTCATCACCTGAGTTACCTTGTAACCTCTATATTTCAGAAACCTTCGAAGAAGATCTTCGAACAGAAACGTGCGGTAGTTGCCGATGTGTGGATAGTTCCAGACAGTAGGGCCGCAGGTATACATCCTGACTTCTCTGGCGTTGATCGGCTTGAAATCTTCTAGCTTACGCCCTAAAGTGTTGAAGAATCGAATCAAACAGAAACATCAATCGCGTCGAATCTAGAATCCATGAAGATAAAGCCTTGTCTTTCGGACATGCGAGAGACAGGTGAATTATGGCTACTTTGGTATGGTATTTCTATTCGTCATGCTTCTGTACTCCTCTTGCGTCAGCACTTGGACTACGGGAGGAGCAGACTGGATGACGTATATCGGTGCGCCCGCGGGATCTGTCTGATTTGTCTTCATCACCTTTGTGAGCACGAGCTTCACGCCCAAGATATAACCATCATCAATGGAATAATAGTTCCAATCCTCAGAAAGAGGTTTGAACCCAACAACTTTTGCAGGCGGCATTTGAGGCATCATAACAATATCAATTCTGAGGATGAGCTTTTGTTGTCTTAAGAGTTTCTTAAACTCCTTAGCTACCGCTGACTCTCACTGGAGAGTAGGCGAAAAAATTGGAGTTACAAACTCCAGAAAGTGTAGTGAAGGCTAGGCCTAAGCCAGTTTGCCGATCTTAAACATCTTTGTACCGCAGGTGGTACATGTTCCTGAGACAGCCGGTCTGCCGTTCTTTAGCTTGACCTGCTTTGGATTCTTTATCTCGCGAGATTTCTTGCACTTTACGCAATAGCCAGTCGTCATATTTCTCACGCGCGTTCTCGTTCGTTTCGTATTTAAGTTAAGCGCGTCCTAAAGAGGAACTTCATTTGAGCTTTAAATATACAAATGCTAAAAAATGAGTTTAGAGCGTGTTAGAAATTTGACTAGAAGACTCAACGCCCCCTATTTTGGAAAGCGGTACATTGGTGACTCTGAGACTAAGATCTTGCATGACGCGGACAAGGAAACCCCCGACTGCAAGATTGAATCAATACCGCGCACGAGGATTCAGATGTTTGAGTGGCTGAGCATTCCCACGGATATGAAGTACACAGGCTGCGAGAACTGCATGCCGGATTTCGGAAAAAAGTAGTCCTCTATACTTCGTAGATTTGGATGTTCTGTCCGTCCAATTGATTGGATGCGCTCTTTCGCGATCGCGCAATATTTTCTGTCAATCTCGATCCCGGCCCTGCGGTTTTGCTCGCAGGCAACCGGGGGTCGTTCCACTTCCCATGAGCGTAGACGCTCTGCTGGCCTCCCTTGTTTTTGTCGAGAGGTATGTTGAGGCAAATCCTTTGTGAAAGCAAGGCATCTCTTCAGTCACTGCTGTGTGAACTTCAAGTACACTGGATAAGGAATCCCATCATCGTATTGACCGTATTTTGTCCACGCTCTAAGGCGGGGAAGTTACTGTGAGATCGATACATCCTCGCAGAATTCCTTTCGTTTTCAGTACATCATCATTGTAGATTTTGATTGAGTCATCTTCAAAAAAAAGTGAACCTTTTACTTTGAATTTAGCTTCTTCCTTTGTAAATCGCAAGTTTATAGTTAGGAGAAGACGTGCTGAAAGCTCGCATCATCGGATGTACGTTCATCAACCTTTAAAGAACGTTTTGAGATTTTGTAGGCGAGCCACATGACAATGCAACCTCAAACAACAGAGATTTCCATCGACGGAACAAAGACAGCACTCGTCGTGATAGATCTGCAAAAAGGCGTTGCTGGCATACAGACCGCGCCGTACTCGCCGAGCAAGGTAATTGAGAATTCATCAAAGCTTGCGAACGTCTTCAGGAAGAACGGAATGCCTGTCTTTTTGGTTCATGTGTTATTTTCTGAGAAAGATTCTCTTAGGCCGCTAGCAGACGAGAGTTGGGGTGGTCGGGGTCAGGTCCAGAAGGACTGGGCTGAAATCGTGCCTGAAATGGGCCCAAAGGATGGTGATACTGTGATCACAAAGAAGCAGTGGGGCGCATTCTACGGGACTGAACTCGAACTACAGCTTAGAAGACGCGGGATTGATACTTTGGTCCTGTGTGGTATCGCCACCAACTACGGCGTTGAAAGCACTGCTAGGTTTGCATACGAGTATGGATTCCAGCAGATATTTGCAGAGGATGCCATGTCGTCAATGTCTCAAGAGATGCATAACGCATCAATCAACCATGTCCTCAAGAGACTTGGTAGGGTCAGAAGCACAGATCAGATACTGAAAGCGCTCTAAAACAAAGAACAAATTGTCAGCAAATGAGCGATCCTAATAGCCTTCGAAAGGCTATCAAACTACGAAACGCAGTAGCTCTTTACGCAAGCTCGGTTCTGGGCTCTGGGATTCTGGTCCTTCCGGGGCTAGCTGCTAGAATTGCGGGTCCTGCCTCGATAATAGCATGGATTCTGCTCTCGGTAGCAAGCTTCCCTTTCGCATTCACGTTCGCATCGATGTCAGCTCGACGACCAGAGTCGGGAGGCGTCTACTCGTTTGCAAAGGAGGTTTTTGGAAAAGAAGTCGCCACAATAACGGGCTGGCTTTTCGCACTCTGGGTCATTACGGGTGCGCCAGCTGTGAGCCTGATCGCTGCTTCATACCTTGAGTACGCATTTCCACTTGACCGCGCAGAAACCTTTCTCATCGCAGCCGGAATAATTGTAGTGGCTTTTTTGATCAACTTCCGAGGTATCGTCTTGTCGAACAAGGTTCAGCTCGCAACAATTGCCTGCATAGTGGGATTGCTTCTTTCCGCAATCATAGTCTCAAGTACTTTCGTTAGGTCGGAGAACTTTGCTCCGTTCCTTCCATATGGACTTGTCCCGGTAGGGACAGCTGCAGCCCTAATCTTCTGGTCGTACCTTGGGTACGAGAACGTTTCAAATGTGGCTGAAGAATTCGAGAATCCCAAGAGAGACTTTCAAAGAAGCATAATACTGAGTGTTGTGTTGATAGGTGTCCTATACGTCTCGATATCATTTGTGACGATCGGAACTGATGCCTACCGCGCCGGGGGAAGCATCGCGCCTTTTGCGGCAATTCTATCAAACGTTCTTGGCAGGTACGGAGCTGCTGGCGCAGCAATTCTCGCTGTTTTCATCATATTCGGAGCGGCCAATGCGTATACGACTGGAATGTCCAGGGTATTCTATGCGCTTGCAAGAGACGGAGGCTTCCCTAGCACTCTTGCTCATTTGAACGAGAAAACGAAGGTTCCCGATCACGCGCTGCTCGCAATACCAGCTTTCGGATTACCTGTTTTTTTGATATACTATTTTCTTAACGTAAATCTAGAAACTGCTCTGTTGATACCTTCTGGAGCCGCGATTCTAGTTTATGTGATAGGCTCAGCTTCGGGTGTAAAAATCCTAGGGATGAACAACCAGGAGAAAAAAGTCAGCAAGATGTTGGTTCTTCCAGCAATTTCTCTAGCGATGTCTTTGATCATACTGCCGTTTGTTGGCTGGTTCTTGCTAGCAAGCGCAGTAGTCGCATTGATGGCTCTCCTCTTTCTCAGGTACCATGCTTCAAATAACGCGAAAAGTCCGCCCTAGCTATCCATTCGTCTACATCATCGGGCGTCTCATGAATCCGCCATTTACAATCATGAGGGCTCCGATCACAAACATTCCAATGCCTGAAAAGATGAATCCGTTCATCATTGGAGTCACTCTGAGAAACATTGCCCCGCCTATTAACAGCATGACAACCCCGTCGACAATCATGAGCAATCCAAACAGGTCCATTCGGCCCATACCTGCACTGGAAAAGCTTGCGATAGACGTTGCGAGAAGCAACGTGCCGAGCGCAAAGAGACCTATCGACCAACCGAGACCTGATGAACTGTATGAAGTGAGCATATTCCCCATCTCATTAACGATCATCATCGAATTTGTCAGTATCAAGTATCCCGAGGCATAGTCGAGCGATGCTCCTGCCAGCCCAAGGAGCACGCTAGCAATAGTGGCGCTTCTCATTTAGATTACACCATAGGGTACGCCCGTTCGAATGTATTTCGCTTGGTCTACACGCTTGATCTACTGGTCGTCATGCTCATCATTGAAAACGCCGCGCTCGCGACTAGCGTTGCGTTGTGCATCATCATGTCCGGAACGAAGTACAACTGGATATTGTCGAATGTTGTCGTGGGGTTACTGGAAAGTTGAATCCAATAGAGATCCGTTCCGTTGGAGTTTGATTGAAATTCGAATGCAGAGGTCTTGTTCATAGTCATGGATTTTGAAGATATCGGCACTGTTTGCATTCTACCCGTTGCAAGGTTCCCTTCCAAGATGTACGTCCCGTTTGCCTCGAGCCCCTCAGCATGAGCTGATACAGCATATTCACTCATTCCTAGTGGAACGACCAGTAGCCATGCGTTGCTAATCATCCCTCCATTTGCCGCAGTAAAGTCGTATGCGCTCTTCTGGTTTGCCGTTATGGTGCTCGTCATGGACTGTGTTGTCGTCATCGTCTCAGTTATTGAAGTTTCTGTCATCTGCGAATGGACTGTGGCGGCATGCAGTCTGTAAACAACACTGCCTCTATCACGAGAACTACGACTGCCGTCGCAAAGATTGTGCCGCAAACGCCTAAACGTGTGAAATCTCTTTCATGGCAGAGTCTGAAATGAGTCCGGTAGTTGAAAGATTTTCATAATCGACTCACAAACTCTTCTAAATCTGTTCCGAATCATTGTTTTTCTTCAGTACTGGCTTCTATATTCAGGTTTACTTTCTTGCAGATTTCGTAAAAGAGATCGATGTGTGATTCGAGATACTGGCTAAGGAAATACGTCGTGCCGTAGCTCTCACCTTTTGAAACCACGAGAGAGTTCTTCCGCAGGACCTCGATATGGTGCTTGATAGTCCTGTATTCTAGATTCAATTTTGTGGCCAATTGATTCAGGTTGCTGGGTCTGATTTGCAACTCACGGATGATCCTGGCTCTGTTTTCACCACCGCGAGTCCCGCCGAGAAGATACCACAGCAGGCGCCGTAGCTCAGGATCCTCTTGCACGCTTCGAGATGATAAAGTTCTCATGTATATGTTGATTGCAAGCGCTGAACAGATTTTGAAAAAGACATAAAGACACAACCCAAGAACCCGACTCATTCTGCGCGCTGAAACTATATGGAAACCCTGATGATGGTCGCAGTCGGGCTTGCCTCAGTAAATTCGATCATATTACTCGTACTTCTCTTCGTCTATTCCAAAATAGTCTTGAAGACAAAGGCGATGTACGCTGCAGGGTTGCTGATTTTCGCACTATTGCTGCTTGCTCACAACCTCCTCACGATTTCTGCATATGTTTTGATGGCACCTGTGTTTGAGGCAGAAGCAATGCCGTTCCCTCTGGGAATTTCTGCGCTGGAACTTGGAGGACTGGCGGTTCTCGTAAAGATAACATTGTAATGCAGAATCATTCGGTGCCGACTAGGTCTTCAATTTCCCTGCTCTTTGGGATCAAACCTTTTCGTAGCAAGCTCTTCGTGATCATAACCCAGTTCTTGTTGTTTCTGAAAATTTCCTTCAGTATCGAGACTCCCTCTTCTTTGAGTGAAGACCCAAGATACATGACACCCTTCCAGTAGAGTATCTCCTCATTTCCCGGGGCAAACTCGAGCGCCTTCGCGTACGCATCGCCTGCTTCCCTTATCTTTCCTGAGGTGAGTAAATCATCACCCTTGTCAGCCAGATCGTAACTTCGTCTGAGCCTTAGCAGCCTCGAAAGCTCCTCCAGGGGGTTTGGATTATCCTCCACGCGCAACTCTAGAACTCTTCCCATCCATGGATTTGGATAAATCTGAGAAGACACGATCAGGATCGCAACAGATTGCTTGCCGCGGGCATCACCCCCTGTGTTCTCGGCAGCTTCCAAAGCAGCAAGTAGTCTCTCGGGAAATTCAAGACTTGAATTATTCTCGTAGGCTTGCTTCATTTCTCCCCAAATCGCATCGTTGCTCATCAGGTTAGCTTGACAGGTAAAGCCGTCGCCTGTCACGTGACCTGCATAGTCTATGCAGCGATTGCCGGTGTGCGTCGCGGCAACGCCGTTGGCATCAACCATTCCTACCTGCCTGGTGTCTGATTTCGGGTCTGTTCTCAGAAGCGACTCAAGTGCTTCCGCTGCACTCTTGCCTCCGCTCATGAGATCCAGTCCGAGGGGTCCGTACTTCATTTCGACCATCGATTGTGTTGCAACCGCACCAACGCCGGATCTTGCCCAGGGAACAACGGGCCCGACCGAGAAGTAATGAGACTGGACCGCCACACCCAGAAATCCTGTCTTTTTATCTCTTGCAACTATCGAGTATGTCATGCAGGAGCGCTAGATTTCCAATGTCTTAAGGTTTGAATGATCGTACCTAACTGGATTCTAAAGTTCGAGCACCGTAATCTTTGGGCTCTTCATTCCAGAAAACTTGTACCCGTAAGGCATGACGTCGGTGTTGCGAGAGATTCCGAAATTGCCCATCGGATCAACCGCAATCACGCCAGCAATTCCTTTCCCGACTACCTGAGAGACCATGCCGATTGCAGAGTCAGTGGCTTTCTGAGGTTCTAGTCCACTTTTCATATAGTCGCAGACCGTCTTGCAAAGGCAAACCCGAATGATGTCTTCCCCTATTCCTGTCGCTGACGCGGCTCCTGACTTGTTGTTCGCATAGAGACCGGCACCAACTACTGGTGAATCACCTACCCTTCCAGGAAGCTTCATGAATCTTCCACCTGTCGACACTCCTGATGCCACACACCCTAAAGAATCGAGCGCGACTGCACCTACGGTGTCGCCGTAACCGTATTTTCCAATAAGCTTCAAATTCTTTGTCCAACTCTTGTCGCGATTTGCCCTCATCCGGCGCAAATTCAAAGAATATTCCTTTAACCGCGCTTTGCTCGCTCGAAGCTCGTATGTCTTGTAGCCAGTTGACTCTGCAAGTTTCCCGAGCGCTTCTCGACCAGACATGAAAACGTGATCTGTCTTTTCCATGACTATTCTGGCTAGGGAGATAGGGTTCTGTGCTATGCTTGCATTCGCGACTGCGCCGCAACTAAGATCGCCGTTCATGATGCCAGCATCCGGTTCAATATTTCCTTCCAGCGTGAGGCAAGATCCGGCACCTGCGTTGAAGACATTACTGTCTTCTAGTACCTTGATCGCTTCTTCGACCGCATCGGTAGAAGATCGTCCCTTCCGGAGCTGCTCGTAACCACTCGATACTGCGTTCGATAGAACTCTTCTTCTGATTGCAGCGTCCTTTCTGAGAGAGCTAGTAATCGACCCAGCTCCTCCATGAACGACTATGCCAAATTTTTGCATCCTTGACGGCCTGCTATGATCTCTTGGCTATAAGCACGATTCGCGTCTTGAGCCAAGATTCGATCTGCTCATTCTCAATGACTTTTAGCAATATTCTGACCTTCAAGTCTGCCATTTCCCATTCCTTCCTGATCGACAGTTCTTCTACGCCACCCATCTTCACCGGATAGAGCCAACGCTCAAAGCTGACTTTCTCTGTGATGGTTTCAAGACGGACTATCGAAAAGCCCGCCTTCTCAACCCTGGATTTCCACTCTGCAGGGGAGAGCGCTTCACGGTGAGTTTTGTCGCGCAGCCGTTCTATTGTGTTACAAAACGATTCTGTATCTTGGACAGGCGACATATCGACTAGTCCCAATCTTCCTCCAAGTTTCAAGACGCGGTAAGATTCAGATAGAAAGCCATTGATGTTGTCAAAGTGGTGCGCAGCTCTACGAGTGGACACGATGTCAAACGTTTCATCTTTGTATTGGAGTCTGTCAGCTCTTGCAGTCTCAAATCGAATGTTTCCAATGTTCTTTTGTTTTGCGAGCTTCTGAGCTTCACCCAGCATTTCCTTAGTTATATCTGTCGCGACAACCTGCTTCACTCTCAGCGCTAGTGCAACAGCCGTAAATCCAGTCCCTGTTGCCACGTCTAGAGCAACGTCATCCTTTGCTGGATTTAGAAGTTCTAGAAGTCGTTCAAGATCTGAACCGTGAGCATGGCTTTCGCTGGCTGCATAGTCAGCAGCGTGCTTTGAGAAGAACTCCTCTGGCGGCGGAGTGGCGTCGGTCGTTGCTTATCCGAGACAGATCCAGATCTGCAATATATGATTTTAACTTTCAGTCTAGAATCGCAGTCAATCCGAGGAGCGCGTATATCACGAGCACTCCCAAAAGAGCCCAGCGAAGAATCACCAATCCCTCAGAGGCCATTTCTCCACGCTTGTTGCTCTTGAAAGCATCCCAGTACAGCCAGCCAAAGATGCAAAGAAACGCGGCAGCGAATACAACCACGGCAATTAGAGCACTTGGGTTCATAATAGCACTACCTTCCTAGAAGATCGCAAGATGTGCCATTACGAGAATCAGCAACACTTGAAATATCGCCTGGATGCCAGACAGTTTGATATTCCGCAAATTTAGCTTCGAAATCTTTGCCGTGTCAGGCTGCTGTTTTGCAAGCTCCAGAAAAATTCTTACGCCGTTGGGCAAAAACACACCAAAGCCCTGACCTGCAAGGATCAGGACGATTATGCCTGCCGCGATAATCCAGGGAGAACTAAGGTTGAATATCCCTTCACGTTGGGCTAAGTAGATTCCCGCCGTTATCGCTGTAGCAGCCAAAGACGGTATTATGAAAAACGTTGTCGGAGTAAGCCGCTTTGCTACCTCGACCCTTGAGGGAACATCCATGAGGCGCATGATTCTTGTCATCACTACGCCCATGAAAATGTCAAAGCCAGTCCATGTTGCTCCAGAAATCACGTGGACATAATCGAGCAGGTACAAGCTTTTCAGGGCAAGTGCGAGCACAAGTACTACCGGAGGAAGTATTGCAACCACGAAGCTATACTGGAGAAGCTTCTTCGTGTATGGTGGCAGTCCCGCGGTTGCGATCGTAGGTTTCATTGAGGGAGGCGTCTGCATGTGGGTCCGCCACAGATATTCTGGGTGAACTAGAAAAGCTTGCTCATTCAATATGCTAGCTTCGGTTGCTTTACCATCGAAGGCTGCGGACGAAATTCATCTCCTATTTGAAGTCTAGACGAGTTAAGGAAAACTCAGATAGATCGTTTCAGCTAATAATGCTTCTTCCAATAAAGCCGGAAGAAGTCACCATTTTCACTCGGGGAGGATACCGTAGATCACGGATGACTCTCGGCCTCTTTCCTTGACTTACTCTGATATGGCTTCTAACCTTCGGTTTGTGGATGAGGGACCAGTAAGAGCAATCACTCCTGCAAACAAACCCGTCAGACCTATGATCAAGAACCCACTTCCAAAACCATAACTTGAGACAAGAATCAGCATGACAAGAGCTCCAAAAGCTCCGCCGAAGTGACCCAGCCCGTCGCTAAGGACAAATCCAGACGTCCTCGCACGTGTGGGTAGCTCTCAGCAGTATAGAGAAAGCAGCAAATATGGAGTCTGACATATCTGTCAGCTAAAGTTCCGATCAGATACGAACCGATGATATATCCTATCAGCCCTATAGCCAGTGCGACAAACAATGTCTCAGATTCTGAGAGATTGAACAGGGGCGCGATTGCGGGCATCGCAAAACCTATGTCCGAGATGTCAAAAAAGACGAAAAATATCCGATGCCGATTATCGCAAGAAAGGATGTGGGCAGCGACCAGATGGGTGTTCTATCCATCCGCGCTAGAATGGATCTGTAAGCTTCTGGCTCGTTCACCAAATTAATCCGAAACGAAGCTCGGCACTGATGTTATATTCGTATCGAGCAAACTCTATTGCTTTGCTAGTTGTGAAGAATTGGTGATCCGAAAACCATCGGGATCTGCGAGATCTACGACTATCGACGTGCCTCTTGAGCTCGGAGCGCCGAGAAACGTTGCCCCTTTTACCTTTAGTTCTTCCACGGTCTTATCCAAATTCTCTACAACAAATCCGATTGAGGCGATGCCGGCTACATGCGAGTCAATCTCTGACTTGCGCGCGATGCCGCGATGGAGCGCAAGTTTTGGATTATCTCCTAAAGAAAGTACTGATCTATGTGGACTCTGCTTCATTACAGTGAATCCCAAAACATCCCGGTAAAATCTTACCGAACGCGTCATGTCTGAGACGTTGACTGTAACAATGTCTATTTTGTTCAAGAACAAGATTTCATTTTTCTCTACATGTCTAATAAATGATGAGTTCTAAACTAGAGCTGGGCTCAAGAGTTCTATTGCCTTGATGATGAGAAAAGACAGAGCAAGACTCGAAAGAGGTCCAACTGCCCATCCCTCAAGGATTCCTATGACAGTTTTTTTCGCACTGTCTGCCGGCCGCGTGCATGCGCCTGTCATTGCACCGACAAGTGCTTGGTTCATTGACCTAAAGTATTCGAAGGTGATTGCAGGTACGAATACAGCAAGGGCTTCAGCGAACTGTGCAGCACTTGCCATGTTCAGGTCGAGCTTAACTATGCCAAACGCGACGCGGTTTAGAAGCCGCTTCCCCCAGGTCAGGGCACCAGCTGTGAGACCCATCCCACCAATGAAGCCAGCAATCAGGACGCCAAAGAGGTTCGTCATCGGGAACGCACCGCTTGCGTTCGACACGTCGTTTGCACCCATTGTGAAGGAAGCAATTACTCCGAAAAGCACAAGGTTTCTTGCCACCAGCGTTTGCTACGATCAAGGATGCGGGTATGACATTCTTACCTAGGTTAAGCTCAACCGCATGGCCTGCGAACGTCGCCCACAGCAGAATGAGAATCGCCATGACGAATAGAGCCGGCCACTCCTTTATCGAATGAGAGGCGAATGACTTTCCCATGATAGCGCCGTTTGTGTCCCCCTCATGCTCCAAGCAAAAGCCAGAGCAACTCCAATCAGCACAATCGATTCTGGCGTAAGCAAGAGATCACTCGGGAATGTTCGCGGTATTCATCCTGACTAGCTTAGCTGTCTTTAATGCTTACCTGGGATTTCTGAATACCGTGTGTAGGATTTATTGGCTACTGCAATCAAAAAGGAATTTAACTCACTCGGGGACACTTTGGGTTGCCAGAGTTCTTTGACCCTTGGAACGAGAACAAGTTAATCTTGCAGCCATAATGTTCACTGACATTGTAGGCTATACTTCGCTCACGGAGATAGATGAAGATCTTTCTCTTAAACTTCTTGAAGAGCACCGGAGGATTGTCCGTCCAATAATTTCAGCGCACGGAGGGAAGGAAGTGAAAACTATAGGCGATGCTTTTTTGGTCGAATTTGGTAGCGCGAGCGAAGCCACGAAATGCGCGTTCGAGATTCAGGAGTCATTTCACAATTTCAATAACGGCAGGAACGTTGATGAAAAAATAATCCTCAGAATAGGAATTCATCTGGGAGACGTTATACATTCCGACAAGGATGTCTACGGAGACGCTGTCAACATCGCATCCCGAGTTGAAGATTTCTCTGAACCCGGTGGAATCTCTGTTTCAAGACAGGTGTATGACAGCGTAAGAAGCAAGTTGCACGACTTGAGATTTGATAGTATTGGCCTGCGACAGATGAAGAATGTCAAGACCGAGATCGAGCTTTTCAAAGTTGCATTACCTTGGGAAAAGGAAACGACTATGCTCTATCGACCTAATGAAGAAGAGGAGGCACAACCCAGAAACAGGGTTGCGGTACTCCCACTTGTCAACATTGGTTCTGATCAGTCAGACGAATTTTTCGCAGACGGATTGACCGAAGAGCTGATTTCAAGATTATCTCAGGCAAAAGAACTTCGCGTGATAGCTAGGACTTCAGCCATGAGTTACAAGAACGAGAGACAAAAGAAACTCCGGGAAATTGGGCGAGAGCTCGGAGCGGGAACGATAGTCGAAGGTAGCATTCGAAAGGCTGGCAACAAGGTGCGCGTAAGCGTCCAGGTGATAGACGCTCTAACGGAAGAACATCTCTGGGCTTCAACTTACGACAGGAACCTTGACGATATTTTTGAGATTCAGGCTGATATCGCAACCAAGGTCGCTGACTCGTTCGCGTCTAATCTCATGAACTTAATGGACAAAGAAATTCGCGAATCATCTCAAAAGGAGGAATCTCACAACGTGACGGCTTACACTTACTTTTTGCAGGGACGCCACCTCCTCTACGGCGAGAGTGAATCTGCGGTAAAGCAGTCCATGCAATTCTTCAACAAGTCGATAGAGATTGACTCTGGGTTTGCAAGGGCTTACGTGGGGCGCGCTGATTGCTATCTCACTTTGACAGAATTTGGCCACTCTCCTTGGATCGAGAGCTGCAAAAAGGCGGAAAAGGACATAATGAACGCGTTAAGACTTGACCCGGATCTCGCCGAGGCTCACGCGGCACTTTCTCGTATTAAATATGCGCTGGATGAGTTTAGTGAAGCTGAAAACGAAGCAAGGAAGGCTATCGAGCTAAATCCAAGTCTTTCCGACGCATATCACGCGCTGGGGCACTTGATGTGGATAAAGAGGAACATCAAGGAGAGCACAAATCTCTACGAAACCGCCTACAAACTTGATCCATTAAAGGAAGAGAATGTGACAACGCTAGCTCAAGTGTACTTCGACCAGGGTAGGGAGGAGGATGCCTTAAAATTGATTGGATCTGTGGAGCACCTCTTCCCTCAAGGCTCGTTTGCAACCCTGACCATGTTCTACATTACCAAGGGTGACTACAACAAGGCTACTGAATTCCTTGAGCAATATAGATTAGAAGCCGGGAATGGTTCGATCTTTGCAATTGCTCTTGAGGGAATGATTGCGGCTTTTAAGGGCGAAAGGGAAAAGGCACAAAACCTGGTTTCACAGATAGAAAAGTCCTCGAGTGAGGGGTCTATATCTGTTGGTTCTGTTGGTGTGATTTACTATGCGCTCGGGGACATGGATAAGTTTTTCGAATACATGGATAAAGCGATGGAGATACACGCGCTACCTCTTGGTAATCTGGTGAATTCTCCAATGTACGAGTCGGCGAGAAAAGACCCACGATTGAAAAAATTGATCGAAAGACTCGATCTAGACTTGGATATGGAATCGCTGCCTTCCGGCTAGCGAGGCTATCTTTTCGGTCCACACTTCGTATTCGCTGAGAATGCGGTAACCCATTCTCTCGTAGATAGGACGACCCATCTCGCTCGCCTGAAGGAAACTCGTGGTGCAACTTTCTTCGAGCTTTCCTTCGATAAGCGCTCTCGAGACCATAGCTTTTCCGAACCCTCTGCGCCGGAACGCCTCGAGTGTGCTTACGGCATAGATTCCTGCTATATGAGCAGTAGTGAAACGTAGTGATGTGGAAACAGGTCTTCCGTGAAAGTATCCAAGATAGAATGAAACAGTATCTCCGGTATCTAGTACGCGAGCGTTAGTCCATCTTCGACGCGTTTGTTCGATGAACGGATCAAAGCTATCTGGCGGAGATCCAAAGCCGGCGTTCATGGTTCTGAAGAATGCAGACAGTTCGTCCATGTCCTTCACACGGAGTATCTCAAAATGATCGGGTAGTCCATCGCTTGAATCAGGCAAATGATCCAAAAACATCCCAGGCTCTTTCCTAAGGACGCCAAGATTCAACTTACGTATTATTGGGATTGACGCTTCCTTTGCCTCTTTCGTTATTACAACCTCGTAATTCGTATTTGAATCAAGAAAAAACTCTCTCACAGACCGCACGATATCTGTTGTGAACTTTGGTGGCTTGAAGATGAACACGATGTTAAGATCTTGATCCGGTAATCCAGTTCTAATTATGGTCGTACCATCAGGAAAATTTTCAGTCATTCCTAGAGCAGAATTTTGAGCTAACCAATTTATTGCACCTATCCAATTCTGATTGCATCGCTGAATTAGACTATCAGAAATCAATTGCTTTGGACATCCCAAAGAATGTCTTTGGTCTTCAAGCGGGTTCTGTTCCGTCGTCCTATAAGGCTCTTTGGCGATAAGAGCAACTCTTCGGAGAATCTCGCGGGTTGTGGTAAAGGTGCCTCTTGAGGATCGATTAATAACGGGAAAACAAATGTGAATACGAATGCAACTAGAAGATTTTTTGGAATCAAAACAGGTTTGGCATAGGTTCATCGAAAAGCCAAAAGAGACTGTTCACACGGCAGAAGCTTCGGCGCTCACAGGTCTCGACCTTAATCGGATGACCAAGAATCTCGTTTCTGTAACCAGTAGCGGGGAACATGTATTGCTCATCGTCCCGGGAAGCAAAAGAGTGGATTTGAAAAAAGCTGCGGAAGTGTTAGGAACTAGCAATGTCTCGTTACTGGCATACAGCGAAGCTGAACAGATTAGCGGGTATCCGCCGGGTGCGACTCCTTCTATTTGTCACAGGTCTCCTATGAGAGTTGTGTTTGATGGCCAATTGTTAGACTACGAGACCATCTACTGCGGAGGTGGTACTAGGTCACTAATACTGGAACTTCGAACCGGCGACATTGTGAGTCTCAACAATGCTATTGTATCCAACATTTCGAAATAGAGACCTACTTTACAAGTCTTCCAAAGAAACTATGCTTAATCTTTAGATGCGAGCGCACGTTTTTTGTCAGGGTTTCTCTATTTTCACCTTCTATCTCCAGATAGCACCTATTGCAAGTCCAAGATCGAAAGTCGGGATCGATGACTAGGCCGCTTGTAATCAGGAGTTCATTTGAAATTACATTCATTACAGGAAGAAGTATTGCCAACGATAGAACAAGCAGAGCAATGTAGTATAGGCTGATCATCCTTACTCACTACACTGTTAGCACAGGGACGATCCAAAATGAACACTAAGCAAGATTCGTGTCTCACATGAACTTCTTTGCAAATCTATCATTTAACTTCTCTAATTGTTTCAGAACTTGCATGGCGCGTCAGGTATTTGAAGGTGTGAAAGTTTCAAAAGTCTTACCCTGTACACCTATTTTGATAGCATCAAAACAAAATTTGGTTTGGGCTTCCATTGCAAGTCTATGCATCGTTTGTCTTAAGTAGCAAGAAACCTTGGAATTTATGGATCGCTTCAGATGGACGACACTACGAACCACGATGCAGCTAAGATATCAGACCACATGGCAAACGAGAGGACATATCTTGCCTGGATTCGAACGGGCATCACTATAATCGCTCTAGGATTTGTCGTAGCCAAATTTGGATTGCTACTCAAGGAGATCAATCCAGCAGTGCAAGTGTCATCGTTTCATTTGTCGTCGTATATTGGAATAGCTTTAGTTCTCGTTGGAGGTTTGATGGAAATACTTGCTCTAGAAAGATTCAGACGAAACCAGGAAAGGATTAAAATCGGCATGTATGAACCCAGTGCTGGAATCGAAGCTATCATAAGCTCTGGAATATTTGCTGTAGCTATTATTCTCATCATATATCTCGTAATCACTCTCTAAGGCAAATGGATTGATTAAGCACCTCGTCAGATCGCTTACTATGGTGAGCAGCTACTTTTTCCAGTTTCAATTGCCGTGTGAAATTAATCGCTTGAGCGCCAGACCAGCGACACCACAAGTTGAACAAGAAGGAACAACAGTTCCATCTTCAGAAAGATAAACAAGTGGCCGCTAAGCGACAATTCTATCCCTGAACCCAAAGCTATGTAGCTTGTAACTGGGTTGAATATTGAAAGGAGCAGTATTGGAAACACGAAAGAGTGGAGCGGCCCGTATCGCTTGTTCATTAGTGCGTCGCAATGTTTGATGATCGTCTGAAAAGTTCCATTATTCCACCTCTGGCACTGCTTTTAGAGAGTTTTCCAGGTCGATGGTACTTCTGTATAGGCCGTGCTACGGGAGCTCGAATCGACTATTCCCCTTATCTTCAGAAGTTTGATAGTCAGGTCAAAATCTTCAGTTAGAGTATTCTTGTCGTATGAGCCAACATTCACGGCGTCTTGCTTTCTGAAGACACCGAAGGCACTAGGTACCACCATCACAGTGCCGAAGAGTACAAATGCCCTCCTGATGAATTGATAGCCGTGATGTACTCCAGTTCTTGTACTCGAGTGAGCGGGGATTTGTTTTTTAGCACTCTCGAGTTTCCAGTCCTCGCACTACGCTCGGACCTTCCGTGAGACGTACGTCTTGCCAATTGCCTCTATTTCCACAATGCTGTCTGAATCGGTCGTGATCACAATTTCAATTCTGGCAAACAGCATTCCATAATCCAAGGCGGAGGCCTTCATCCATTTTGCATAGTGAGAACCTTGGCACCATCGATCAGCCCGTCCAACAAACCCCGTTCCGTTTCTTGCATTGTACTTCTTAACTGCTTCCCTAATCAGGATGCCAATCCCAAATCCTGCGATTATAATAGAAAGTGGGCTAGCAGATTCTCTATTGCTGTTACTTAGAACATTACTCCCACTCCTAACTAAATAAGATACTTCGCGAGTTGGCCTCCGCAATTTCAATTGTTAACTTCCAAACCATCAAAATTGGTTCGATTTAACCTAGGTCATTTTAAACTTTGAACGACTGCCGCGATTGGAGGCGTACCTCTTGGTATAGCAATAGTACACAGAAGGATTTCTTGACCAAAGTACGTCCTCTTTGAATCATATCGCAAGCCTTTCAAACGACAATACAGATCAAGAATCCTCTGTTCTACTCATCAGAACAGAATAATTCTTTGGTAGAATTGGTGATAGCCCGAGTTTAGTCTAGAGTCGCTCGTTTGAGTCTATATCCGTGACCGAAAGGACTATCGTTCCAATTTTAGAACGAGAACAGAATTAATACTAGATCATCTTCTCCCAGAGTAGACTTAAGATGGAAGAAGTGAATGAACTCAGAAGCAACGCTCTTGGATCAGAGTCCTTAGTGTCAGAAAAGGTCGTAAAGGGAAGGAATTCGTTCAAGAACCGTAGCAGATTGGAAATCGTTTCAACTATACTTACAAAGGCAAGGAATGGCGCCTTGAAAACTCATCTTTTGTACGGCGCAAATCTCAATCATCCTCTTCTTGAAGGATATCTCGCCATCTTGCTCGAAACTCGGCTCGTCGCTATAGAGCCGGACTCTGACAGTCAATCGTCTCGATACAGAACTACTGTCAGAGGAGTCGAGTTCCTTCAACACTATAAGATGATTATCGAGATTCTTGGCGATGACAATCCCCTTACGAAGGGATCGTATCATCTTACTAAGTTCGATTTCATAAGTAAGTAAGATTACGATAGCAAGGAGCACAAACAGAATCGTAATCTCTCAATGGTGGGTGATCATCAGAAAGCAAAGCAAGACTGATGCTCTTCTAACCGAAACAGGATGAGGATTGATGACCCATGACCACAACTCCAGCTGATTATTGCTTGAGGGAAGCGCTAATCTAAGATTTTCATCTATGTGAAAGATTGCTAACTCGGCGGGCTCGAGACCTGACCGCCTTCTTACTGTAGTCGACTTCTTCCATTGGCTCAACATCTTGGGTGGTATCTAGTTCACGCTCCTGTTCTATCGCTTCAGATTCTTCTTGACGCATCTCTCCACTATCTACACTATTCATGGAGACTCTGTACCTCTCATGTTTTATCCAATATTTATCTAAATGACCTCGCTTGACCGTTACAAATTGAAGAAATCAAAAATAGCCTCTTGATCAGATTACACAAATTCTCTGTTGTCAGATAGTTCAAAACTGTCAGAGAGAGATCTCTAAAGCCCAGAATTGTTTTAAGGTACACATACGTCTAAGTGCCCATGGCTACTTGTCAATCAAGTGAAGGCTGCTCAAACAGAGCGACCCACTGGATTTTGATAGAGTACAGCTGGCCGACAATGCCAAATGAGAAACGCACCTACCTGTTGTGCAAAGATCATTTATTGCATGCTCAAGAGTCCGCATCGAATCAGATGGACAAATATCCTGAAACGGGAGTAAAAATTGACGAGTATGGTGCGTTTGCGACAGACTAGGTCATGTTCATTATTTGTTCTGGGTGAGTTAGGGGACTATGGAAATTTCGAGTGAAAGCGGATCTCAAGTAAGTAAATAAATGAAATCTTGTTTCTCCATATAAATGTCTGAAGTATTTTCCTAGGACAGAAACTAAACTTATCTTCTTGGGTTCGTTCCTTTCAAATTCCTTGGCGAGCTTCTCCACAAGATCTCTCTCCGTGTTGGTGAGTCTCTCTGGAATTTGCACATTGATATGCACGAGCTCGTCTCCCTGGTATTGCTGCGTGCTTATTCCTTCACCACGCATTCGTAGGAAGGTACCGCTTTGCGTTCCAGGGGGAATCCGTACCTTCAATCGCTTACTAGTAACAGTTGGAACTTCTATCTCAGTTCCCAATGCAGCTTGAGCAAAGTTGATGTTTGTCTCGAACACTATGTCCTTCCCTCTCCGGGTTAGAAATGGATGAGGCTTGATTCTGATCGTGACGTAAAGGTCTCCAGGCGGACCACCATTGGGTCCTTCATCACCCTGGCCTCGAAGTGCCAAGCGATCGCCGTTATCGATTCCGCGCGGGATCCGAACTTGAAGTTTTACTGGTCGCTTTGCTCTGGGGAGAGTAACTTCCAGCTCTGTGCCAGACGCTGCTTGCTCCAAAGTAATCTCCATTTGGGCCTCCAAGTCCCGTCCCTGATGCAACTCTGGCTGCACTTGCTGAAACCCGAAATTTCCGCCGAAGATTCGACTAAAGATATCATCCGGGTTGAAGCCGAACTCAGTAAAGACATCTCTGAACTTTGTTTGGTTGAATATATCCTCCTGCTTATACTGTTGGTTGATCCCGTCAAAGCCTCGAGCATCATACTGCTTTCTTTTTTCAGGGTCTGAAAGAACCGCATACGCTTCCGACGCTTCCTTGAATTTCTCTTCGGCGTCTGGTAGTTTATTCCTGTCAGGATGATATTTTAGGGCGAGCTTGTGGAATGCACGCTTGATTTCGTCTCCTTTTGCCTCGCGGCTAACCCCGAGAATATCGTAATAGTCCAGCTTGCTCGACAAAACTTACGCTTCAGCTTAAATTGTCGTGATAGGTGCTATAAGAAATGTGTTTTGTTAAGCTACATTGTAGTCTGCTTCTACAGTCTTTCCTTGTTGCTGCCCTCCTGCAGGTGGAGCTTCATGACTTGCTTGTTGCTGCTGTTCGTTTTGGGATGCTGCCTGTTCGTAGACCATCTTTCCTGCCTCTTCAAGTAGTCTTTTCAGTTCCTCGACCTTCGCGCTTATCTCGGCAAGGCCTCCTCCCTTAATTCCATCCTTCAATCCTTGGATGGCTTCCTGAATCTGCGACTTTTGCTCTGGCCGGATCTTGTCTCCAATTTCGTCTAGAGTTTTTTCCGACGTGTAGATTAGCGAGTCAGCCGTATTACGCATCTCGGCCTCTTCCTTCGCGCGCTTGTCTTGCTCGCCGAATTGTTCGGCCTCTCTGATCATTCTGTCCTTTTCAGTCTGGCTAAGTTTTGTTGAAGCCGTTATCTTGATCCCCATTTGCTTGCCTGTGCCGATATCCTTCGCATTGGCGTTGAGGACTCCATCCGTGTTGATGTCGAACATCACTTCGATCTGCGGAACCCCGCGGGGTGCAGGAGGGATTCCAGTCAGGTCGAATTGACCCAAGCTAATGTTGTCTTTTGCCATTGCACGTTCACCTTGAAGTACATGTACCGTGACTGCCGGTTGGGAGTCTGTCGCGGTCGAGAACATCTGTTTCTGTCTTACAGGTATTGTCGTGTTCCGATCTATGATCTTTGTGTAGACGCCTCCCAGAGTCTCTATTCCAAGGGAAAGTGGTGTTACGTCAAGGAGCACTATGTTCGATATTTCGCCTGAGATCACGCCACCCTGAATTGCAGCACCAATTGCGACACATTCCATTGGGTCTATACCTCTCTCAGGCTTTTTCCCTATGATATCCTCGATAAATTGCTGAACTAGTGGCATTTTTGTTTGACCACCAATGAGTATTACCTTGTTGATTTGTGCCGGCGTTAGCTTTGCGTCAGAGAGTGTTCTAAGGATGGGTTCTCTGATCCTTTCCACAATCGGCCTGGCTAATTGATCAAGTTTTGCTCTTGTTAGTACCAAGTGAAGATTCTTCGGACCGGTCGCGTCACTGGCGATGAATGGGAGATTTATCTCGGTGGTCGTCAAGTTTGACAATTCTATCTTCCCCTGCTCGGCCGCATCCTTCAATCGGACAGTGGCTTTGATGTCTCCCCGTAGATCTATCCCCGTGTCCCGCTTGAATTCGGAGATGATGTATTCCATGAGCGCTTGGTCAACATCCGTTCCACCTGTCTTCGTGTCTCCACTGGTTGCCAAGACTTCAAATACACCTTTATCAAGTTCCATTACAGTGGTGTCATTCGTACCTCCACCAAAACTGAATACTAGTATCTTAATTTCCTGTCCAGCTTTGTCGAGTCCATAAGCAAGAGCGGCGGCAGTCGGTTCGTTGACAATTCTAGTTACCTTTAGTCCCGCGATTTCGCCCGCGTCTATTGTGGCCTGGCGTTGATTATCGTTGAAATTTGCCGGAACAGTTATTACTGCCTTTGTAATTTTCTCCGCGAGATTGGATTCAGCATCTCTCAGAATTTTCTGCAAGATGAAAGCAGAGATTTGTTGAGGCGTGTATTCCTTCCCATAAATTCTGATCTTATAATCTGTTCCCATATGACGCTTGATTTCGCGTATGGTCCCTTCCGGATTACTGATGGCCTGTCTTCTCGCTGATTCGCCGACAAGCAATTGGCCTTCCTTGGTAAATGCGACCACGGAGGGAAACATCTTCCCGGCGACTGTAGGTCCCTCGGCACTAGGAATCATAGTTGGCCTACCACCAATTATCACAGCCGCAGCTGAATTCGTGGTCCCCAAATCTATTCCCAGTGTTAATTCTCTCTTATCGTCGCTCATTGTTCAGTACACAATGTGAGTAAAGGCCACGATCGCGATAAAAGCAAGCTATTCAATTTGGTAAAGAAATCTGAATGTCATACTCTACTGTCCCTTTCAGAATGACCAATAACTGATCGTGTTAGCGTATTGATATGCGAATTATTTTTCACCCCGTTACGCGTATATCATGAGACCTTTCGTTTCAAGAGTGGCATGAAGATTATTCACCGCCTTGCATACGTCTGTCTCTGTTCGCCCTCCTGTGCACACGAGCTTTCGAGCGGGCATAAGTTTAGGGTCATAGTTAGGTAAACTATCTACAACATTGATGATTATTCTAAATGGATCGAAAATCCCTCTTGTCATTCTGATGAGAGTAACATTTGCCAATTTTTATAAAACCAGGCCGAAACGGAGTGCCATTCCTCTTTTGGAGTAAACACGATCTTTGTCCCAGGATAAGCAGACAGTCAATGTCCTGATACTAGAACTAGCGACGATGATAGTAGCGATATCGCTTGCCTTTACGTCAACCTACGTGACAAAATTTGACTTTAATTCGATACTTTCATTCATCTTCGCGAATACTGTAGTGATCTGGTTCTGGTGGGGCTACGTCATTGACAGGCTGTCCTTTCCACCAAGGACGATGCGGTTTCCGCTGCTCGACATACTGGTTCTGATTCTCATCTCCTTGCTTCCCTTCGCACTCAGGGAAGGTAGGATCTACTACCTCTCTGCAGATGTGGGGGCATTGGTAATCATATGGGCTCTCATGATTCAGTACATAATCAGGGAGAACGAGGACACGATCCTCCCAGACGTAATGCGCGAATTGCGCGCCGAGGTGAGGCAGCGCCTCATCATAGGACCAATCTTCGTCCTTTCCGCAGTTTTGGGTGTAATCTCAAACCTCGTCGGGCTGAACGTATTCGTGGTCTTGGTCGTAATCATCATAGGTTGGACCGCTTTCACCCGACGGAGACGGAAAAAGAAACCCACGGCAAGCACCCCGTGAGGAACCCTTTCGCAGTAGTTTGGCAGTCTTCGTTTACACATAATTATCTTTAGGTTACTTTTTTCTCATCGTGCGTGAGAATGGTCTGAGACAGCTCAATCTTGAATTTTGCACCCTTTTCTTCGAAGTTGTCAATAGCATCCAATAGTGACTGGCCACACCAAACTATCGATGGATATTTCACTTATCTAGCAAAGTACATTTTGTGTATCAATCTCGAACTTTCAAGTAGGATATGCGTTGCTTCATACCTTTCGAAAACTTGCCCACTCTCTTCCCTGCCCACTCTTCCATGTGAACTTCTGTAAGTGCTTCCTCGATTTTCTTTTTTCTGATACTCGCATGCACGCCTCGCTGCTCAGCAATCATCATGAGAGCTTCCCTAGGCGTAAGCGATGGGTAGATTTCTGGCGTTTCTATCAGTGTAGCAACGGCAGCAAGCGCTTTCTTCTTATTCTCATGGGCATCAACTCCATAGATCAGAGCCTGTCCGTTCGACCTTCGGATCAAATCGGTGAATATCTTTAGGGTAGTGGTCTTTCCTGCGCCGTTGGGGCCGAGAAAGCCCACGCATTTCGCTCCTTCAAGTTTCAAGTTCAAATTTGAAAGAGCGGTGAAAGAGCCGTAGATTTTGCTCAGCCTGACTGCTTCGATTGTAAGAGTTGAATTTGCTATAATTGAAGACCGCTTTCTATCTTTCTGTCTACACCATGAAACAGCATCTTGGCCTCGGGTGATTCCGCAACAATCGGCTCTGATATCTGCTGCTGATTTTGCTCTTTTGGAACATCAGGAGTAATTGTAGCAATGAGTTTCAGGAGATCTTCCTTTGAACCTTTGAGAATTACTCTGTCGCCGACGCTCTGTATGTGATCTACCTGAATTTGAACTCTTGTTTTTCTAAAACGTTGTCTCAAGTGATGTTCTTCTGCTACATCTTTTTCTAACTGAACTTCAAGGAAGTTCATTTTCCAAGTATTAACGTCGAATTCAGTATCTCTTATTTTTCCAAGCTTGAATCCGTCAGACCCTATTACTTCCTTCCCTACAATTTCATTTGTTAGCATATTGGGTATTTGGGAGATCACGATATGAAAATGAGTTGTCCAATCTATGATCAAAAGTTGAGGTAAAGTAATCACATTTCGCACTGGGATAATTGATTTAGCACGAATTGGAAGCATTATTGGATAGATTAGTCGATCAACATCAGATTATCTGGCTCATCTCTTAAGTAATAGTTCACACTAATTATTATGATTGTAAAATGTCAAAACAAATTAGAGCAGGGCAAAGAGAAATAGCAAAGGGCAAGATACGGGAAAGTGTTGGAAAGGTTAGTGCCAATAAGAGTCGGCGAATTCGAGGAAAACTTGAGCAAGTCAGGGGTAAAACACGGGTAAGGTTGGGCAAAGCAACAAGGAAAATGTAGATTTGGAATCAGAGTGATTCCTCTTCCATTTTTCGAAAGATCGATCAATTATTTTTAGTTAATACCTAGAAATATTTCTAGGATGTATTACAGGGGAAAAGATCGAACATCAGCACCTACCACAAAATAGTCAAGACTTTACGAATACGGGCCTAGAAACTCTCTGTTAGCAACAAGTTGACTGGGCAACGAATTGCCTCGGATCGCCTGTGGATTCTAAAATCTGAAATTCTGACTCGAGCCGGATCCCCGCTACTAGTTCCTGTACACGAAGATCGGAGATGCCACGCTTTACAGCTAAAGCGGGTGGTCAAATTTAGTGTTGATTCAATCTAAGCTGCGAAAATGGATTCTAAGGAAAAGAATCTAAAAAATCAGATTCTTCCCTTCGTAGTTTTGGACTGGGGTTATTACGCAGGTTCGGTTAATGATGTGTCAGAAAGCACCTTATCCTCATCGTTTGCACTCCCAGATGATGCTCCCAACGCTGTGGCAGTTGCAAACCTGGGGCCTACTGACTCAACCTTTATCTTTAGCTTCTCGCCGACCTTGGCTCCCTTTACAAATATGATGAATCCTTGCATCTTTGCCACGCCATCGCCTCGTCTTGAAAGCTCGGTTACCTCTACCTCGTATTCCTTGCCCGCTTCAACGGGTTTCGGACCCTGATCGACTGGAGACCGCCCAAATCCGCCGCTATTTCCTCCACCGTATCTACCTCTGTTTCTGTAACTCATTCTTCTATTACGCTACTGTAATCTACTGTTTGCCTGTGTCGAAGCATATAAGGCATTGGGCAACGAGACAGCCAAGAATCAACCGCGCGTTTTCTTGGTTTTGATTCTATCTAACCTTTCAATGAGCAATCTCGGGTGAACATACAATAGTTCCTGTTTGGCTTTCTGCGAAAGACTAAATTCAGCTCCATACTGACAGAGATCGTCTTTCGCTCCTGATCCGTTTCCATTATCTTCTCTATTCTATAGATTATGTTAAGCAAAGCGTTTCTACCTTCTCTCGGTCATCGACTATCAACGGATTGTCAGAAAATCAGACGCAAAGAACCTTGTCAAGCAACTCGCCTTCTAACCTCTTGGTTTCTTCCTCGGAATCTTCAACTTCGGGAAAGATGTCTTGCTTCGCGTGATTTCTTCATCCAATATTTCGAAGGCTCTCCCAGCATCTGACTTCTTGAGCAGTATGACAGTGTCCTCATCAATGTAGAAATGAACCATGTTAATGCCCTTGCGATACAACAGCTCCGAAATGAACAAGCCGAACTCGGAATCCCTCTTTGCTTGAGGTGAAAGGTGGAGCGTAAGCTTCGAGAGTCCCGTAAGCTCCTCAGTGATATTCGTTTTTCCCAACTCGGAACGAATGATGGACTTGTAGTCCTTTTCTCCTGCTACCAGTTTTATGAGGCCAGAGGATTTGAACAGATCTGGAGAGTAATCAAGCTTGGAAGAAACCTCGGCTATTTTCCTCATAACAATTGGAAGCACTGACTTCTTCGGTCGGATTGTGACACCAGCAACATCGCTCGTCATTGTTATGGTGGCATCTCTCAGAACCTCAACCGGTTGATGACGGTGTGTGTCACTCTTATCGGCTAATGAGTCAGAATATCTCTTGATAGCAACGACCAGAGTGTTTATCGTCGTAGACTTGCCGGTAATTTTCTCAACCTCGGGTTGTATGATGGCACCGAGGGCATGGTAGTTGATGATCTTCATTTTCAGGCAAGTGTAAAATGCTTGGTTGTGGATAACAATCGATTCTACGGCGGCTGGGACAGTGGAATTGCGGTGTGCCACAGAACTCAAAAGTCGAGTACTGTCATTGTAATATGTAAGCTTTCCTCGGCATAGGCGTATATACTGAGTAACACCTATTACTTACGAAAGTAAGATGAGAAAAGGGCAAAAAAGAACTATTGTAACTAAGAAGATTAACAATTTTGGCAAGAAAAAGTTTCTAAAGAGCGGCAAATCGATGGCTCATAAAGAGAAGTAGTTGACCTAAAAATTGACACGACAAGCTTCATTCGCGATGACAGAAAGTAAAGATATCGTAGAACCGGTGTCTGTCAAGAAGCAGGCAATCCAATTAGCAACCGAATGCGCTCGCATGCTTTTGAGAATTGTCGACGTTATAGCCGTAAGCAAATTGTCCGGGCCGTCAGATGGAATGCCTGGGATGAAGTAAGGGAAGTTATTCTCGTGCCTATCATAGTCGTTCAGAGTGGAGAATACGCAGTCGATTGTACCAACGTGAACAATCATGGCGTACCAAAGAATAGAGATCAATTCCACCACTTTAACGCGAAGAAGGATCAATGGCATTACTGGACAAAACTTTCGTATGAAAAAAAGACACAAATCGCCGCCGAGCATTTGAACGATGGCAGTTGCGTTCTTTGTATCATAGATGAAAGATTGAGAGAAGCGTAGGAAGAAAACGGTTGGATTCTTCTTCCGACGGGTTGACGGCAAAGGAGGATGCTTACTTTGTCGCTTACGCTAACAAGATTTCCAAGATGAAGGGTTGGGAACTCGTCAAAGAGGTAGCAAACAAAATGGCAGATTACGATGACTTGGAAGGTGGAAACAAAAGTGAAACTACGAAGGATTCATCGACCGGGAGCAGGGCATCTAGGCAAATTGAGATACTAATGAAAGAAAATCTGAGGAGGAAAAAGTATTGAGCGGTTTAATTTTGTTTTTGTTCTCGACGCGATTTGTACACAGCCGTGCCGAAAATTCCAGCACGAGAATCGATTTCTGCGATCAAAAGTGTAGGTTTCTATTGGCAGAAATAGTAATATTGGGATCTTGCTTGAACTTTCAAGGATCTTTTGCATAATGAGTAGCCAAGAAGTTACGCTGAGGGTTCTTGAGGCCTACAGCAGGGATGTCGGAAGAGGCGCCATAAGAGTGGACTATGACGCAATGGACTCAATTGATGCCTCAACTGGAGATATTCTCGAGATTATCGGCAAGCGAAAAACTGTCGGCAAGTGTCTACCCCTTTACCCGTCTGATGAAGGCAAGGGCGTTCTAAGAATGGATGGTCTTGTCCGAAACAACTCTGGCGTCGCAATTGGTGACAATGTCACGATCAGAAGAATAAAGGCTCCTGCTGCAGACAAAGTCTTGGTCATTCCACTCGATGCTATCCCGGCTCTAGACGAGAGGTACCTTGCTGATGCACTGGAGGGGATTCCGGTAATGAAAGGGGACAACGTAACTATTCCGTACTTCGGCGGCCGATTGAGTTTCCAAATAGACGGAGTTACTCCTCTTGCTAGCGCAGTACTAATCACCCCGAGAACGATATTCGTGATTTCTGAAAAAGGCGAAGGATTGAGAGGCGTTCCGCAGATCGCTTACGAAGACATCGGGGGCATGAAGGACGAGATTCAAAAAATCAGAGAAATGATCGAGCTTCCGCTGCGGCACCCTGAAATTTTTGAAAAGTTAGGTGTCGAAGCTCCAAAGGGGGTCTTGCTTTATGGTACGCCAGGAACCGGAAAGACACTTCTTGCTAAAGCTGTGGCGAATGAAAGCAGTGTGCACTTTATCAGCATCTCGGGGCCTGAAATCATGAGCAAGTTCTACGGAGAAAGCGAAGCACGCGTCAGGGAGATTTTCAAAGAAGCTAGAGAGAAAGCTCCGACGATTGTTTTCATAGACGAAATCGACAGTATCGCGCCCAAGAGAGATGAAGTAAGTGGGGAGGTCGAAAGGAGGGTAGTATCGCAGCTGCTGGCACTAATGGATGGACTGGAGGCGCGCGGAAAGGTGATAGTGATTGCGGCGACAAATCGCCCCAATGCAATGGACCCAGCCTTGAGAAGACCAGGAAGGTTTGACAGGGAAATCGAAATCAAAGTTCCCAACAAGAAGGGGCGATTCGAAATTCTTCAAATTCACACGAGGCACATGCCGCTCACCCAAGAGGTGGACCTCGAGAGGTTGTCTTCCATCACTCACGGTTTCGTAGGAGCAGATTTGGAAGGTCTGTGCAAGGAGTCAGCAATGAAAACTCTAAGGCGTGTACTACCTGAACTAAAGCTCGAAGAAGAAAAGCTGACTACAGAATTCCTAAACAAGCTTCAGGTCACAAATGACGATTTTCAGAACGCCTTTAGAGACATCGTGCCTTCTGCTATGAGGGAGGTCTACATTGAAACGCCCGAAGTTCGGTGGCAAGATATAGGCGGTTTGGAGTCGATCAAGAAAGAGCTGCAAGAAGCGGTCGAATGGCCTATGAAGTACCCTGACATTTACAACGCGCTCGGCTACTGTATGCCCAAAGGAATACTCCTCTTTGGGCCTTCTGGGGCAGGAAAGACACTTATTGCCAAATCGGTCGCGACTGAGAGTGAAGTTAATTTCATCAGCGTCAGAGGACCTGAACT
Source organism: Nitrososphaerota archaeon (assembly GCA_027314685.1). The sequence continues at coordinate 36,809 of DAHVAI010000152.1, forward strand.
TCTATCCAAATGGGCTGGTGAGTCTGAACGGGGCGTTAGAGAGATCTTCAGAAGGGCGAGACAGGCGTCTCCCTGTATCATTTTCTTCGACGAAATAGATTCACTTGCTCCAGTCAGAGGTTTGGGAGGCGGAAGCATGGTCACCGAAAGGATCGTGAGTCAACTGCTGACGGAGCTCGACGGAATACAGTCATTGTCTGGCGTTGTGGTTCTCGCAGCGACTAACAGAATGGACATGGTGGATCCTGCACTACTCAGAGCGGGGCGCTTCGATAAATTGCTGTATGTTTCACAACCGAATAGAAAGGCGAGAAGACAAATCCTTGATATCCAAACAAGACACAAGCCTATTTGCAGAGGTTTAGATATTGAGAGAATCGCGGAATTGACTGAAGGATTAAGCGGTGCAGATATCGCTTCAATGGTAAACACTGCCGTATCGCTTGTTCTCCAAGAGTATGTCGCTGCGCATCCGAAACCTGATGATGCAAAGAAGCACTCAAGAGAAGCGACCGTGAATATGAAGCATTTTGAGGATGCTATACGCAAAGTCAAAACTTCGAGAGACGGCAAGCCACCCGAGAAGATTGCCGTTTCGTACTATAGGTGAAAGGCGAGAACCAATACGTTGTCTTCATGTCATTATACTAAGAGAGCTCACACGAATTCATCAGAACAATATTTTTGGCTGCTGATATGATTGCCACAAACCAAAGCTCTGATCAGTATAGAAAACGTTGTGGCTTCAGCCAGCGTAAACCAGACGATCGACTTGAACCAAATTACGCGTAACTTCGCTGACGTTGAATACCATCCTCAGCAGTTCCCAGGCCTAGTCTTCAGAATAAAGTTTCCGAGAAGCGCCACATTGATTTTTGGCTCGGGCAAGATGGTTTGCACAGGTTCGAAATCTTCAGAGCAGGCCGTTGGGGCAGTAGAATCTGTGGTCCAAAAATTGAGAAATGGAGGCATCGAAATCAGAAACAAGCCAATTGTGGTCGTTCAAAATATTGTAGCGTCTGCATCGCTGGGTGGCAGGATCCACTTGGAAGAAGCGGCGAGACAGTTGTCGAAATCCATGTATGAGCCAGAACAGTTCCCGGGCTTGATCCATAGAATGGCTGACCCAAAGACGGTAATCCTTCTCTTTGGTTCAGGAAAGCTCGTGTGCACAGGAGGGCGAACAGAGGCAGACGTATACAAGGCGGTGAATAATCTTCATGCCACTCTTGAAAAGAAAGGTCTCATGATATACGCGTAACGGGGTGAAAAATAATTCGCGCTCTTAACACGCTAACTTGATCAGTGGCCTATCTAGATAAATGAAACTACGCGCACCATCAATCCTTTTTCTTTGCGGTTGCACAATTCGAAAACGCACATCGAAACCTGGAGAAGTCAACGACATACCAAAGTCAAAGAAACGAATCCTGAAGAATTCTCTATTCTTAGAAACATCTAGAACTGATCAAAGCTTAACAACCAATACGATAGCGTTTATTGCCGTGGAATTTGCAAATTGTACTTCGCTCTATTTCGCTTCTTTGGAATGTCCCCTTCCAAACAGATAATACAAATTTTCCAAGCCATGGCACCATTCGGCCGGATTCGTCGATAGAGTGGCTGAAACCGCGCAATATGCTGGGCATTGATTCATGATAGAACTTATATCTGACTGATGCTGTCTTTAGCTACCTCAGGAAATTTGACAAAGGGATCTTAGTTAGTACCGAAGAATCCGAAAGAACAGAAAGAATTGCAACAGCCCTGCTGAAAGTTCTAGTCCCGATCATTACAGGAGGAGCAATCTAATCATACTTTTCAGAGGTAAAGCCCAAAGCTTCCCCTCTAGGAATCGCTGTCGCTTTTTGCGCTGTGTTGATAATGCTCATTCTGCGGCTCCAAAAGAAAAAGACTGGGTGCAAAGCAAATATTCTCACACTCAAGATTGATGCGATAGAATCCGCGATCTGCTTTTTCATGGCGGTTGCTTTGCTCGCGGGCTTGCTCATTGATTATTTCCTTCACCAGGGATGGGCTGATTATTCGGCGACTACAGTGATACTAGCTTTGTAGTTCTGGAGATAAGAGAATCAATCACGTAAATAAAGAAGAGAAGCGTTCAGAGATTGTCTGAGTGACATTCAAGAATTACCTATTCGACTTCTT
>DAHVAI010000444.1 GCA_027314685.1 Nitrososphaerota archaeon
GAGGCAATTCGAGACATGTTCAATGACGATAAACTCTCAAGGTTCCTTGAGCTGCACTCTTCTTGGGCTTCTTGTTCCAATGCTGTTGCCGACACCATTGCAGAACATCTTGTGTGTAAGTAGAGGATATTACGTTTGGTAACCGTATTCCTTACTGCATTGACTATAGAAGCAATAAGTTGAGCTGTGATGGTTGGAGCGATCCTTTAGGTTCAATTCGGCCCAGTTCTAAGGGTTAAATAATCTTACATTGCTGCATACAATCCGTTTGCCATTCTATGTTCACACCCGTTTTCGGGATAACTTAGGTCGGGTCTTTCCAAAACTGTGCTGAATATGGATAATGTATTATAAAGAAGCCAGATTGAGTGTAAATACTCCTAAGGTGATTTGCAATGAAGGTATCATTAGTAGGTCTCGGCTATTGGGGTCCTAACTATCTTAGATTATTATCAGAGCTTGAGAGTGTCGATATCGGCAAGATATGCGATAAGGACCCTTCCAGATTTAACAGAAGCGACCTCAGATTTCTACGAGATCGTACATGTTCCGACCCTGAAGAAGTAATGCTTTCTGATGCAGAAGCAGTAATAATAGCTACGCCTGCATCGACTCACTTCGATCTAGCTCTGAGGGCCCTGCAGAGTGGAAAGCATGTGTTAGTGGAAAAGCCAATGACTCTCAGTCTTAGGGAGACAGTAGAACTCTATCGCATTGCTAGAGCTGAGAAGAGAGTTCTAATGGCCGGACTGGTCTACCTGTATAACAGTTCACTGAATTGGGCCAAGACTCATCTGGAAAGGCAGCGCATACTTCACATGTCTTTTGTGCGAACAGGTCTCGGACCTATCCGGACTGATGTGAATGCGATTTGGGACTTGGCAATTCACGACTTCGCTTCGATGTGCTACCTGACTGGTTCATATCCAGTGTCAGTATGGGGCCAGGGTTCCTGTATTTCTGGAAATGTTGAAGATGTCACAGTTACATGGGTCAAGTTTCCCGATATTGTGGCAACCATCAAAGCGAGCTGGTTAGAGCCTCTAAAGCGTCGAGAGATGTGTATAGTGACAGAGAATGAGATGCTTGTTTTCGATGATATCAACATCCAGGAACCAGTTAGGCTGTATGAGAAAGGAATTTACAAGGCAGAAGATGATTCTCAGGCGTTAGGATTCAAGGTTGCGATTAGAAATGGACAAATGACCGCGCCGTTGATTCCATACGTGGAACCTCTTAAAGCTCAGGTTGGAAGATTCGTTGAGAGAATCGCGAAGAGAGAATTTCCGTTGACTTGGGAAGACAGACTGAGTCTAGATGCGATCGCAATTGCACAAGCTGTCAATAGATCGATTCAGGAGTCAGGATCACAGGTGATTCCGGAGAATCCCATCAGTTACACAAAGGATTTCAGTGATTAGAATACATTCAATAGAAATTGGTTAGTATCAATCGGTTATTTTGAATTCTGAAGAGGCGACGTCAAGTGAGCAAGAAGATTCCCCTTGTAGATTTGCGAGCAGAGATAGGAGAGATCGGAGAAGAGATCACTTCCGCAATTAATCGTGTAATCCAAAGTGGATCCTTTATACTAGGTGAAGAGGTCGCCTCTTTTGAAGCCGCATTTTCAGACTATGTGGGATGTAAGTTCGGCATAGGTGTAAACTCCGGTACAGACGCTCTCTCGATAGCTCTTCAAGCCGTTGGTATAGGTAAAGGAGATGAAGTCATTTTACCCTCACACACTTTCATCGCAACTGCCGATGGGATAAAGCGCCTTGGAGCCATACCTGTTTTCTGTGATATTGATGAGAAGACATACAATGTTGATGTGAAAGAAATCGAGTCGCTTATTTCTGAAAAAACCAAGGCAATAATACCAGTTCATATCTA
>DAHVAI010000021.1 GCA_027314685.1 Nitrososphaerota archaeon
TGTCGTCATACTCTCTTGAGGAATTCACATACATCAAGCATGTGTACTTTGACATTTCAGGAAAGGTAGAGAAGTCCTGGCAGATTCCACTGTTTGGAAGTAGGAGACCAGAGAATTGAGCCACGTCATGCAGATCTCTAGTTCGAGCCTTTGAGAGGAAATGCATTATGTCTTGCGTCGGCTAGCAGAGCAACAAGGAGCGTTCCTTGTTAGTTGCCTTGCAAGTGGTTCTTCGCAAGAAGTATAGTTCCCTTAGGAAGGCAATAGTGCCACATTTGCCTCAATATGTTATAATTCATTCGAAAGTCATTACCTAATGTCTGCATGAGCTCTTGATAGAGTCATAGGCCATGCTCAGCATTTTAAAGTTCATCTTCCATCTGTGGTTGATTGTGGACGCAGCCCTGAGGAAATACGATAAGAGTGCTGAAGAATGCATAGTGAAGCATTTTGCAATAATCAGCCGAATATGGACGTCTTTCCTTTAAGGCCCGTGAAATCTGATGGAATCCTGCTCAAATCTCAAAGGAGTGCTTTTTGGAGACTCCAATTGGAAATGCTTAAAGCCGCTTTAGGATATATGTGCCGGCGACAGAGATTGCCAAGGAGGACATCAGATGACAAGCGAAACCCCAGCTCGAGCTCCAGCAAAGAAAGAGCTCAAAATGCAGGCCAAGCTAAAGAAGCTTGAGAAAAAGGCAGAAATGAAATTGCAGAAGTTGAAGCCCAAATCTGAAGTCAAAATAAAAAAGGCAGAGTTCAAGGCACAAGTGAGAGAAGCGAAGACCGAAGGCAAGAGGGGCAAAATGCGACTCGCCCTCTTCATTCCTGGCATTATTCTCCTGATATTCGGGATCGGCCTGACAGTCCTTGGAGCGACAGAATACATAGCAAACGAGAATTATGCCAACTCGTCATCAGGCCAGTTCTACAGCCTGGATCCTAATATCGCATCTGCGATTGCTAACGCAGTATCTCAAGATATAGTGGCTATGACACTTGGAGCAATTCTTCTTGTTGTTGGGATAGTTCTTACAATCTTAGGGGCAAGAAGAAGGATATAAGGTTAGTCGTTTGGAGGAAAAAAGTATGAACGCAAAAATGTTCTACAAGTCTTTCAGAGAGAATTTCAAGATTGGAAAAAGCAAGATAGTCATGGATGCGTACTGTTCTGCACCCTTAATTCTTTGGACCACTATTGCTTACTATGTGAACAGGCAAACTAAATGAAAAGGAAGAAAGACAAGGCAACCCAGAAGGGAAGGTCAGGAGAGGAAACAGTGAGAACAAGGAAAAGGTGGAATGCACAGGAGTTGATACTGGCATTCGGTCGGTAGGAGAGTCTTTGGACGTGTATCTACGCAACACCCGACGGCGTGAAGCATTTTGTGCCCTCGGTCTCGAACGTAAGGTGTTGGAGTGGACAATAATTCATTTCTCTGCCCGCGGTGAGTGAAGCAGAGCAATGCCGATGATTTGTAAGGATGTACGGGTACTGCTCTTTTCATCGATCTCCTTGAGCTTCATTCGCTTACCAGACTCAAGTCTCTGCTCCCATCCGCGATACAGGTTCCGGATGTTCTCCTTGATATCGACACGCATTTGCTTCTTCTGTATCCATTCCAATTTTCTAATATTGTATGATTAGATCGCCTGCTTCGCTTTTTCTGTCAATATGGAATTTCGTCCTCTAACTGAAGCTGCCAATGCTTGGAATTCACTTAACAAGAATGTCTCGGCCCTCAAGACTAACACATCAATTTCCTCTGTGGAAAGGGAGGATTCATCCTTGAGAGGTCTTATTGCTTCGAGTACTTTGTTTGCGTCAACGGGACTGACTTTGAAAACATCACCGGATTCACAATCTACTGCTGCACAAAGCAGCTCCGCTCGGCTGGTGTATCCTTCGAGCGATCCGATTGCCCAGACGACCATCTTGGTTCTTGTCGATTGTGATTCTGCCACCCCTCGACATAAGGGAATTTCTGCAATGGAGCCGTTTGCCAATGAGCGGGCTAAGAGAACCAACGGATGCCGGACATGGACAAATTCGTCAGTTTCGTGCCCGGCCTCAAACGAGGCTCTGACTTTACCCACCTCAAGGCGCTTGGAGAATCGATTAATCTCTGTTCTCGCGTTATGCAATGACGGGTAGGATCTTAGCAATGTTCGAAGTGCTTCGTTAAGCTCTTTGGTTCCCGTTATCTCGTACAGGTCATCGACGAGCTTGTGCATCGACTTTGGAAATTCTTTGTCAAATATCGTCAGAACGAAGTTTGCAATGTCGCTTGGGGAAAGGAAACGCACTTCGGCCTCTCTAATCTCCTCTCGGTCAGCTTCGAGTAAGGATCTACCGGCGAGGAATATATCACTTGATTCGTTTATCGACTGTTCCTGTTGTCGTTGATTAACGCCTACCTGAGCGATTCGGTCAAGCCTTTCGTCTTGTTGCAGTTTCGAGAGGCCAACCGCAAATACATCGTGCTCGAACGCCGCTATTTGCTCGCCCAGGATAAGCTCCATCTCTCCAAGAGCTCTTTCGAAGACACCTAAGCGTTCATAGAGTCGAGAAAGTATTCTTGCTTCGATAGTGCCGTCTGAGGCAAGACTTCCGATGTAGATTTTCGGAGATTTCTGACCAATCCGATCACACCTTCCAATGCGTTGCTCCACACGCATGGGATTCCATGGGAGGTCGTAATTGATTACCACATGGCAATGCTCGAAGTCGAGGCCCTCACCTGCTACCTCACTCGCGAGTAATATCTGAAAGTCTCCGTGTCTAAATTCGGCAGAGATTTGTTCCCTGCTCTTTTCACCCTTTTGGCAGTCTTCTTCTCTCGGCGGAATATCTCCGTGTAGAACGTCTAAAGAGAAACCCTGTCTACGCAGACGATCAGCGAGGTAGCGTAACGTGCCACGGAAGGTGGAGAACACCATCGCCCGGTCGGCACCGATCTCATGGCTGAACAAGCGATGAAGCATTTCTGTTAGAGCCTCAAACTTCGAATCGGTCGTGCCAAGGACTGCCAGAGCAAGAGGCCTCAACTCAAGAATTTCCTGATTGGTGAAACCGCTCTGATGTTCTTCCTCTTCGTTCTCCTGCGTCCTCCGGAGAATCTCGTCCGCCACAGCAGGTGCGCAACTAGCGGTCCTTCGCTCTGGCATCTGGGTTGCGAAACCAGGGGGAACACTGGCCAGTTGCGCTCGCTCCAGGCACATCTTGTAAACCTCTTCGTAGAACTGTCTTTCAGCTGGGTTGAATTGAACTATCCTAGTAACGGGCTCGCGTATAGGCCTGTCTTCATCAAAATCTGACCTGAGAGTTCTTGTCATGTACGGCGAGAGAATCTGAATATCTCTGCCTGTCTGGATTACTTGCGCTCTCTGAACAACATCAGCAGGGTCGGAGCCCGAAATCAGACTCTTGAATCGCTCCCATCCTGGTCGCGCACTCCCCCCTGTCCGCTCTAGTCTCGCCATCATCCCAGGAAGGTTGTTAGCAAAGTCGGGGGGATGCCGTCTGAAAATTTTGAGCAGGTCATTCAGATCCATATCCCATCGTATCTGCTCTTCGAGAAGACGAGGGTCGACAGCCACGTCCACCCCCAATGTTTCCATCAGGTTGACAATGTCCTCCAAGCTTGTTTGGAGGGGAGTTGCAGTTAGAAAGACAGCGGTCTTGGCCTTCTCACACATGAAACGGGCAAGTCCGTTCGATAACGTTTCGGGATTGCGGAGGTGATGAGCTTCATCAAAAATGACGTAGTCCCAAGCAATAGAAGTGCCCCTAAGCCTTATGACATGATCTTCGCTGCGGAGTAGCTCCAAGTTGACCACAGAGTGAGCGAATCTTGGAGGAAGAATCCCATCCCTCTCAAGTGAGGTGAGGGCCTGTCTTAGTCCGTCCGAAGTCAGTAATTCAAGTCGGAAGTCGAAGCGTTGAAGCATTTCATTCTGCCATTTTTCAGTAAGGGACTTTGGACAAACGACCCAGACACTTTGGAGACCTTCCGGGGCCCTGGCCTCCAGCTCTGCCCAAATCAGGCCTGCTTCTATCGTCTTCCCCGTGCCAACCTCATCCGCTATCAGGAGCCTCTGGTCTGGCGATTCGAGGACTTTCTTAACGGGCAAGAACTGGTGGATGTATAATCTAGTTCTTGACGCCTTGAAAGACAAGAGTTGATCCGTCAGGGGATGCTCTAGACGCCTTCTTATCAAGGCCACTCTGAACATATCTGGTGTCAGCTCAGTGAGAATGGGGAGTGGTTCGAGTTCTTCCACCGGAATTAACTTGATCGAACCATCGATGAACACTCTCGCACTCAGTCCCTCGAGTCCAATGACCAAACCCACACTGGTGGAATCGTTCCTGTATCGAACCTTTGCATTGGGTCTCAGGTCTACGATGGTCAGACCCCCAGCGTCTGCTTGCAAAGCTCCAGAAGGTACTTCCAATGTGGCGTACTGTATCGCAGTTCAACATCGGTTGCTCTAGTTGGCTCTGACTGCCAAGCGCCGTACACGTTGAAAAATCTGAGTGGAATAGAGTGGTAATCATTCCCGTTTTCGTCTATCTTCTTCTCTGCGTTGATAATGAGTTCTTTCAATCGTTCTTGATTCTCCACTGGCAATCCAGTCCTCCGGTCGACAAATGACCACTGGCCGAAGCTCGTCAGAGCGTAATGCAGCCCGCAAAGACTAACAAGGTTTCCGAAATGATTGCTGAGGTGGGTAGCGATAGGCCTTACTAAATGAACTACGTATGCCTGAAGATTCCCATTCGCTTGCTGGAATGTGATGCCGCATATCTGGCAACGCAGATCGTAGTCTGCCTTTGTCATTTCTCTAAACTTGTCTTCCAACTCCTTTCCTACCCGACGAAGCTCCCATGGTGCCACAACCTTGATTTTTCGTGACCCGACATGACCATGTTGAGTCGACTGCTCTGTATCGGTCATCGCAGACTCTTCGGTCTTAGGTCCACCCGTCGGCAGCGAGAAGGATCTATGCGGAGCGGGCGGAGGGTCACGTGTCTGAATGTCAAAAAGGTCCGACGTGAAGCTCCTTACTTCCCCGTCTCTATTTTCACTTGGAGAGACACTTGAATCATCCCACTGCCGTTGTGGACCTTTTTTCTCCAAGATAGTATCCAAGAATTGCCATATCTTATCAAACGCTTCCGGGTCCGCGGACACAATTCGTTCATATGCCTTTCTTCTATCGTCTGGAAGGCTTGCTATGAGTTTCTCCTCCTCGTTGGATTTTAATTGCAGCTGCTGTGCCAAGTTTTTGGCCTCCACGCTTTTGGAGTCGAATTCTTCCGGCAAGTCAGCAAGGGTAACTTCAGAAGGTTTGCGGAA
>DAHVAI010000478.1 GCA_027314685.1 Nitrososphaerota archaeon
CCGCTTATGCTGTGCTTTCTTAAATTTCGATATTGATTGAAAAGGGCAAACAACCTATTTACAATGCGCCATATCTTTCTTAATTGTAATTGCAGTGCTCTAATTCAGGAGATGGCATATCTTCAAAACATTGCAGAACACAACTGTTATTATCAGATAACGTACATCTTTTTATGGTGAAATGTTTTGCGAAGACATGGATTTCTAGAAAAAGATGCCGACCCGGCACAGGTGTACTCTAACATCAAGACCAGTCTCCAGTCTGAAGGCTTCAAGGTGACATCCGAGGAGACAAGGCCAGGCTACTGGGATCTCCACGCTAGAAAATCAAGCGCCGAGAAGATAGTCCTTGGGAGAGTGAGGGATGTCGATGTGTTGGTAGCTGGAAACAAGGGAAAGTTTGAAGTCCAGCTGAATGCAGGGTTGTGGGGCCGAGATCTTCTTGTCCCGGCAATTGAAGGCGTTGCCACTCTAGGTATTGCGACAGCCAGCGAAATACACTCTGGACATGAATTTGAAGAGAATATGTGGGAGCAGATTGTGCACAAGATAGATCCTTCTTTGAAGGTCTGCCAGCTTGACGGTTTGCTCTTTAAATCAGATCAGGATCTTCAAAACCACGTGCGGATGCACGCGCAACAACAACAGGCTGCTCAAAGCTCTATGATGAATTCAATGTTGATGATGGGGATGCTCGGCGGAGCGGGCATGATGGGTATGGGAATGATGGGGGGTTTGTGGATCTGATCCTCGAATCATCTGATGACAATATTTAAGGCGAGCAAATGTTATGCCAATCTGTCCAAAGTGCGGAAAGCTCATCAGCGATAAGAAGATCAGAAGGCATGTTGAAAGGTGCGGATCAAGCCACAAAAACCGGCTTACTTATGAACTACCTTAAGACTAGCGTAAACTACACATAATCTTCAATCCCATCTTCACGGGCTCGCCGTTTTAGTCATTCTTACAATGCGCTAGTCACGTACGTGCTTGGATGTGAGCAGCGATAAGTTCAGGTGCAGGGAGTGTAGCGCTGTTTTCCAATCGGATGGCGATCTCGATGAGCATCCGAGGAAAGAGCACGGGATGGGATCTCGTTGAAATCTGATACCCAACTTAGACCTTGACAGATTATTTGCACTCAATGTTCCCGTCGCTTAACAAGTTACTGATGAATTTGCCTCTGAAAGCCGCTAGGTCCCTATAAGAAACGCTATGCTCTCAAATGTAAGCGTAAAATGCGTTGTATCTTTTGTTAGTTTGACAGACTGAGTCAAGATGGTGGCTACAAGCGTCTATGGAGTTTGAAATCAGAAAAGTCTTTGAGGTGAGTAAACAAGAGAACGATTTCAAGTATGGTAGCGAATCCAAGGATTGTACAATCTTGTTTGATATCATGAAGTACAATGTATTTGTTGATGCGTGATATCCCCTAGAAGAAGAACGAACCAGCACCAGTGCCGAAGATCAATATCATTCCAACGAGGCTCCAGAAGTAAAGCTCTTTCCAAATGGATGATTATCGTCCGGTGGTCTCCTGCTCAATCTTCGCCCAATGAAAAGAGTGGCGGCATTGAAAATATTTATGTGAACGGATTCCTTCCGCGAATACTACTTAGCTACCTGTAAAGAATGAACCGTGAAATTAGAGTGCAGACATTGACAAGTTTATCATAATCGATCGGACCAGAAGACCTGGAGTTGGTTAGTCCTTGCATCGGACAGTCTGCATGTTGGCATTCTCCTGATATCTCGATTATGCATAAGTCACGGGAAGAATAGTTTAACCTGTCGATTTTCTAAGATGCCGCGAAGATCATTTGGGTCTTTCCTAGAACCCAATTTACCTTTTGAATTCAATCTTTCCTTACAAGTATTGGTTGGGTTACGGGAGGATTGCCTCGAATCCATGATGGAATTATTGCAAACACCATCAAAGTCGCAAACACCAACGAGGTGATTTTGAATCCTGCCAGGAATTCTGCCCTTGCTAGGGGGGTTGCGGATGAGGAGATTGTTCCCTGCAATAACTGGGAAAACTCGGA
>DAHVAI010000479.1 GCA_027314685.1 Nitrososphaerota archaeon
GTGGTAACCCCACAGTTGAGACAGATATTTTCTTAAGGAAAGGAGCATTCGGCCGTGCGACGGTTCCTTCAGGTGCCTCGACAGGGGTACATGAAGCTCTTGAGTTGAGAGACGATAAGAAGACTGTTTATGATGGCAAGAGCGTTCTTAGGGCCGTTGCGAATGTAAATAAACAGATAGGCCCCAAATTATTAGGGCGTTCAGCTTTAGACCAACAAGATCTCGACACGCTGATGCTAAAGCTAGATGGGACTAGAAACAAGTCAAACCTCGGTGCGAATGCGATACTTTCGGTTTCGATGGCTGTTGCTCGTTCTGCTGCCGCGTCGCTAAATGAGCAATTGTTCAGGTATTTGTCGAAAAAGAAAGAGTACAAGCTTCCGGTCCCGATGATGAATGTTATCAACGGTGGAAAACATGCCGGGAACAACCTCTCGGTGCAGGAATTTCACATCGAACCGGTTGGAGGGAAAAGCTTCGGCGAAAGCCTAAGGTATGGCACAGAGATCTATCATTCGCTCAAGAACATACTGAAGGAAAAGTACGGGCCAGCTGCTATCAATGTCGGTGACGAAGGTGGTTACGCACCGCCACTTGAAAAGACGACCGATGCGCTGGACGCGATCCTGGCTTCGATCAAGACCGCAGGGTACGAAGAATCTCAGATCAAGCTTGGTCTAGATGCGGCGTCGTCTAGTTTCTTCGATGCGAAAACGGGCATTTATCAAATCGACGGCAGATCATTGTCAGGCGGAGAGTTGGGCGATTACTACGAGAGTCTAGTTACTACCTATCCCATTTTGACACTAGAAGACCCATTTTCGGAGGAATCATTCGAGGATTTCGCCAAGATTACGGCGAGACTTGGAAGGAGAGTCAAGATAATCGGCGATGATCTTTACGTGACTAATCCGCAAAGAATTTCGAAAGGAGTCGAAACAAAAGCCACCAATGCCATCTTGATAAAGTTGAACCAGATAGGGACCGTTACAGAGACCTTGGAAGCAATCAAGATGTCGAAGGCTGCCAAGTTCATGATAGTGGTTTCTCACAGGTCTGGCGAGACCGAGGACACATTCATTTCACACCTTGCAACCGCGGTTGGTAGTCATTTCATCAAGGCAGGCGCACCCGCTCGTGGAGAGCGAACCGCAAAATACAACGAGATCTTGCGGATTGCTGAGGAGCTAGGCTCCGACGCTTTGTACGCAGGCTCCCAGTTTGCTTAGTCGATGTTCTCACACTCCGTTTTGTCCAGTCAAGAGCTCCATCTCAACACCATCCCTTTTTTTGCCGTAATAGTTTTGTAGATCTTGAGTTTCCTTGAAGCCTACTTTGGTGTAGAGATTCCTAGCTGGCAAGTTATCTTTTGCGACCTGCAAGATCAAACGCTTTGCTCCAAGATTGGTTGCCAAAGTAATCGCGTCCCGTAGAAGAGCTAATCCGAGCTTCCTTCGTCTGTAGTTTGGATCTATCGCAATCGACATAAGAATCATCGAGTCGCTTCTCTGGTGTGGAAAAATGATTGAATAACCAATCAATCTGCCCCCAGATTCCGCAATCCTAAAACCTCGTCGAAACTTTGCAAAGAATGTTTTGAAGAGCGATTCCGAGAAGGGCTCGTCGAATGAAGCGTTCTCAATCGTGAGCACTTTCCGAATGTCTTCCTTCTTGAACTCTCTAATGATCATTGGCAAATGAGGAGATCATTCCAAAACAGGACAATTGAAAACGCTAGTGCGATTTCGTCAATTAAACGAATTGGTTATTAGGACGTTATCTTCAAACATTCAATGACGGCATCTGAAGTTGCGGTCGTTCGTTCAGACAAAGATAGGTTTTGCTCCCGCACGGTGCTTTCTGAATTGAATCAAACTTCTAACGAGAATCCGGTAGGCGAAATTATATTGCTATCTAGCCTACCAGAGGCCGGTAAAGTCGGCTTGATCTGTGTCAGAATATCTTCTGTAAGCGAGTCCTTGAAATCAAGGAATGGATGGCAGTACAGGAAGATGAACGTTGAGGACAGCTCAATGCATGCCGAAGCTCTTGTGTCGGAAGAAAAATACCAAGAGTGGAAGTTCAAAAGAGGTGATCACGTCATCTGTAGTGTCAGAAGCAACGGATTAGGCAGCGATGGGCATCTTAGCTTGTTTTACAATGATTTCTTGGGTCCTTTTGAGACTGCGCGAATAATGTATAACCTCGAGGGTGAGATCCATAGAATCAAGACGAAAGCCATCGAACGTATGAAGCCAAACGAGACTGTCTACCAGATTTCAGCCCGCGAGGCAAGATCATTGATGGAGCTGATCAAGTTATGGGTTGCGGAGCAGAATCCTCAGCATTATACAAAATGGTGCCAGATGCACCAAATAGTCGCGACCAACCTCTACTACATGGGTCTGGTCAAGAGGACTGGTTCAATGTCTGGCTACTACTACCCTACTGAGGAAGCACTTGAGTTCTTCAAGGGCACGAGGAGTATCCCCAAAAAGAGGGTGTTTGTCAAGGACAAGGAAGGAAAGCACGTCTTAGCTTCAGATGAAGGGGAAAGTAGATCATTCGTGGACTATCTTAACGACCACGCAGACAGGGAATCCTCTCTTCGCGAGTACAAAGATGCTCTCAGGATGTACCAGGAAAGGGTTAAGGCAGGCCGGAGTTAGGCTTTATGACCTAAATCCAAGCTCAACAAAGGTGGGCTTGATAAGCCGTGAAATCTCCTTAATTACGAACAAACAACGCTTATTTAGCAATCATTCTCTACCTCTGTAGTGAAGAACTAATGGTTTCTGAAGAAGAATCTGGGATGACGAGTGAAGGAATGCAAGAAGAGTCAAGTACTATGGAAACATCGACTCCAGAGCCGATGGAAGCTACGCAAGTTGCTCCGAAACCAAAATCGAAGAAAGCTGGTGGGCGGAGGGCCGCACTTCGCATATTGCGCGAAGAAGTTGACTCGCTAGGAAAGGATATTGCGGGCTTTAGAAAGAGTCACGAAGCTGCATCTAAGAAGCTCGAAAAGCAAGTGGCTGGATTGCATGGCGAAGTTGCCGCGCTTAAAAGTCACATCGCGAAGGAAGGCGCACATGCAAGGGTCAAACAGGATGCGTTGCTCTCGAAGATTCTCGCCAAGTTGAACGCGCCCAAGCCAAAAGCAGCTCCCAAGAAGAAGAAATCGAAAGGAAAGAAGTAACTCATCGTTTCTCTTTTTCTCCATTCCAAACCCCGTATATAGTTCGAGCGCGCACGACTAAACAAGGAATTCTGATGGGAAGCGCCCGAACTATCCTTTTTGTTTCCTTTTTCGCATTTCTTGTCATTGCGCCCCTTGTTCTTCCAGTCATGTTTTCATCGTCAAGATTTTCGTTTGTTTACGCAGCTGGAAACACATCCAAAGAAGTGGTACTAATCAATCTGAATGTTCCTATAGACCAAGGTTCTAGCGATCTAGTTTCGCGTGCCGTGGCAAGAGCGCAAGCTGATCATGCAACCGCAGTTATAATCGACATGAACACACCCGGCGGGATACTTCAGGACATGATCTCTATAGTAGATTCGATCGGAAACTCGAGTGCGAGTGGAATACCTGTTTACACGTACGTCGGGAATGACTCGCTTGCAGCATCCGCCGGGAGTTACATAGCCATGGCCACTAATGAGATCTTCATGGGCCCTGGCTCTCAAATCGGACCTTCTACGCCAATAGTTGAGGGTGGAAGCGCTTTGCAACAAAATCACACAGAAGATGCGATGCTCAGTCTTATGCAATCACTTGCAGCAGAACACGGAAGAAATCAGACTGCGATAAATCAGATGGTACTTTACGATATAGCTTACTCTTACTCCGACGCCCTAAAGTACCACGTGGCAGATCAGAGCTCAAATAGCTTGGGTCAAACACTGCAGATTCTTGGACTCTCTGGGGCTAACATTGTCACAATAAGCGAAAACCCTCCCGAGCAGCTTCTGAGCCTTCTCTCAAACCCGACCGTGGACGGTATAATTCTGCTGATAGGAATCATAGCCATTGCGCTCGACTTTCTTCATCCCACCGTAATCCTCTCCATCGTGGGAGCGATCCTGGTTGCTTTGGGAATCATTGGGACCGAAGCGATCCAGAGTGGCAGCAACACTGCTGCGCTAGCAGTCCCGCTGGTATTGTTCGCAGGTGCCGCCGCATTAATAGTGCTGGAGGTCAAGACTGGACACGGCATAATGCTGTTTTCTGGCGTCATCGTTGGGGCGGTGGCTACGCTGCTAATTGCTTATGAAGTACCATATTCTCCGTCACCCTTTGGAAGTATACAATATCTTGAGATTGGTATCTTCATTGCTGTGGGAGGTTTGCTTGCAATTTATGCGCGGTGGGTAGGGGGCTCACTGCACAGCAAGCCGGTTGTAGGAGCTGAGGCGATTATTGGCAAGACTGGCATTGCGAACACCGA
>DAHVAI010000007.1 GCA_027314685.1 Nitrososphaerota archaeon
TGCCTTTCTATTTGTGATTTTGTCTCTGCCTGCAAGCCTAGCAGCTCTGGTCTTTCTGCTCGCATGAAACCAGAACCTTATTCCATCTTTTGACAGCCAGGGCATCGGATAGCTTGTAACGACAACGCCGCCATTTTTCAAATGCTGTGCTAATCGCCTGTCAACTTCTTTGTCAAAATTAGGATTACGCTTTCTCTCTGAAAGAAACTTCATGCCTTCTTTAGTTTCCCACCAATCCGAGCCTGAAACATTGTATCCTCTTTCAGAGGCCATCTCCTTCAGCATGTCGCCTCCCGCCACTATCTTAAGTCCAAACATCTTGGCAACTGCTCCAGCTGCAGTAGTCTTTCCTACGGAAGGCATACCCGAGATTAGCACTGAAAGTCTCTTCTTGTTTCCCATAAGCAGCGACTCGAAATGAGCGAACCGAAATTGATCTTTCACTCAACTAGTCAAGTGTCAAGCCGAACAGCCGAGATATGATACCGCTGAACGTGAAGGAACAAATGAAGTACCACCAGAAGAAGTTGATCACTATCGGCGGGCCAAGACCAAAAATTTGTATCGGAAATGGACCGATTGCCAGCGTTGTATTGCCCCCCACAAAAAAGCGAACAAGGTAGTAGACTCCGAAAAGGGGAATCATGAACATGAGTGTTGGCTTCATTTGATCCATGCTTATCTCTGCCTGCATTTTCTGCATCTGTTGTTGCTTTTTCTTTAGTTTCTCTACTTTGACTTTGTCTCCGGCTTTTGTTGCTTCAGACAATTCTGTCCTGAATGCCTTCATCTCCGCATTGTATCGCCGCATCCTCTCTATGTTCGTAAAACGCCTCCTTCCAAACGCATAGAGGAGGTTTACCCCGATGGCTTCAAGAACTACAAGGAATGTGCTTGAGAGAGGGATTATGCATTGTGTTGGCGTACAGCCGCCGGTTTGAAGAGCTACAGTGTTTACTAGGCTTAACAGAAAATAAGGGAACAACAACAAGCGCCATCACTAGTTCCCAAATACAGCATTCATAATTGTTCCCGCCGCAGTATCAACTTTTCCCTCAGAATTGTTAACGATTAGCGCAGGGCAGCCACAAACAAGGCTTGATGCGAACAAAAGTATTCTTGCAGCTTCCACCTCTAACTGAAGTGAGTTAATATTACCAACATCCCTGCTTCGTGTCTTGTCGTTCTCTCTTCTGCCTTTGATCTCTTCGATAGTTGCAGAGACAAGCACCAGGTGGGTTGGCTTTAGCGCCTCAAGGACATCTGTGGGCATACCCGGCCAAAAACCCTCCTTAGTTCCAATGAACAAATGAGTGTCAATTATAACAAATTCATCTTGAATTCGTGATATTCTTGAAGCCGCGTAGACCTGAAGCTTTCTTTGAACTTCCACCGGGAGTTTTCTCATATCGTCTCTTGTCTTGACCCCATGGAGCTTCGTGGCTTCCTCCATCATTACAGTACCGTAGTTAACAACATTCGTGTGCAGATTCTTCTCCGACATCAGTTGGACAGTTCTGTTTACTACTGTGCTTTTACCAACACCTGGAATACCTACAATCACGACCTTACGAGGTCGGTGTTCTGAATTGTTTTGACCCATTGAGTATGCTATCTCTGTTTATACGATCTTCGTACGCCAACAGTCTAGCTAGGTTCTTCCGAGCAGAGAGCCTAGACGCGGCATCATGTTTTCAAGTTGTTCTTTGACAAGCATCTGGTAATATTGAATTATGATGTCGCACATGAGGAGTAAACCCACGCCTGTTCCGTATACGCCGAGTATGTTAGCGAGCGAAGCTAACAATCCGATAAATATTCCTCCGATGATTGTGATTACTGGAATGTATTTTTCCAAAATCGCTTCTACAGAAGCACCACTACGCCTGAAACCAGGCACCATCACGTCGGCTCCGATCAAGTTCTTTGCGGCTGCTTTGGGCGATAGACCGCCAATCTCAACCCAAATTCTAGCGAACATTACCGAGAAGATAACCGCGAACCCAACATAGGTCAACGCCCGAATGTAATCCGGATGCGGTACAAAGATTGAATTTGGAGAGGTCATATAGTAGATAAGATTGCCCGGAAGAGGCTGGTAAGATAGAGCGGATTGAGCAGAACTGACTTGTGTCAGATTATACCTTGCAAACCAGTTGAAGTAAACATTTGTGTTTTGTGGATCATAAGCCTTCCAGACATACGCCCCAAAGAATTGAATGTTCGAGGTAAGCGCAGAAAAGAGAATCACAGGAATGTTTGAGACATACAGAAGTTTGATTGGATACACTCCAGCAAAACCTCTGTACTTTGTCGACGTGATTGGGATCTCAATCCTCATACCTTCGACGTACACTATGACAAGTATAGCAGCTATGGTGAGAAGTAACCCGAATATCGAAGGAAAATTGGGTGCGTTCTCTCTGAAAAACATGCTCGAGATATCCCCTTTGAAGATTGAGTCG
>DAHVAI010000009.1 GCA_027314685.1 Nitrososphaerota archaeon
TGTCGATCACTATTGCATAGCTCATTTCCTTATGTATGTCCAAACCTACAACCATTCTTCTCGCCTTCACTACAACACACCTTCCGGTAATGAAGGCTCTTCAGCATACCATCAGTCTCTAATGGGTCAGGACCAGTATCAGATCAAACCGCCACAACTGTCTGTCTTATTCTCAGCAAATCTGCTAAAGCATTCCTGATGCTCTCGTATTCATCTTCAAATCCATACGCTCTCAAAATTGTTCGGTCAAAATTCTCACGATCTGGAGTGAATAGCTCAGTTGGAAAAGTTCCTATATCTCTTGCCAAGAGTGGCTGGAAGGCTGTGATTATCCTCTCCCGGTCCACGATAGATATTGAGCCAGGGTTCAACATCCTGAAATTCTCACGTAGCTTTGTCGCATTCAGATCCAGTGCACCAAGGCCACGATTATACCCAAGAGCTTCGATATAGAACAGGCTGATGACTGAGTTCAACAGTGCGTGAAATAGTACTGTATCCGAGTCGTTCTTGAATGTGAACCTGATGAGTCTCTGATTCACAAAACTCTTGACTTTGAGTCTACTGATGAAGAGTCTGTTACCAGGATTCATAGAAATTACAAAATCGGCCATAGTAGAAGGTCTCATTTCATACCAGTGCTGTCCGCTTCTGCTTAAGACTATGGGGAGTCTTTCCCCAGTGCCGTTGGTTTCATTTTCAAAACTCTCTATCCAGTTGAGGGCGCCGCTGTGACCAAGTCGCTCCAGCTCAGCTTTGCTTCGTGAGCAACAGAATGCCAAGGAATCAGGTTCAGATATGAGTCTGTCTATAGTTCTTGCTGTCTTAAGACATGGCACTAGGTATTCTTCTTCTATTTCATTGGTGTTTGAAGGAAAGAACAATGCATCCCATCCTCGTCTCTCGCCTCTTTTGATGTCGAAAATATCAGAGGCAGGAATTAATTCGCCTCTCTTATTCTCGGTCCAAGAGAGGTCTGTGAAAAGGCCTGACCATCCTATACCCATTCCCTGTAGTGCTGCAATTTCACTACGGCTATAAGTTCTCAACTGTGAGAGACTTCTATCTCTCCCTTGATTTCGAAGTTCGTCCACCAGTTGAGGTATTGAACTTTCATGGCTCAGTGTCGAAATGTCAATTTTGGTATATGCAAACGAAGTCGTTTCTGTCATAGTCGGCTCCCTGACTATTGCTGGTCGTCTCTTTAGAATGACTATGCTGGTTACCATGTCTGGTTCTGTAAACCAACGGCCAACGCCTGAAACTAGCACAAGCTCGATTTCAAACATCATAGCCAAGAACATTCGAAATTTCTCTGACCAGTCCGTCCCGAACCAAGAATTTCCGATTATTACGCCTATCCTTGAACCGGGTTCCGTTATCCTCCAAAAGTGAAAAAGGAAATAAGCAAAATAGTCAGATCTGTCAGAAATAACTGAAGAGAACGTTGTGAGCATCCAACGTTTTATTTCGTCAATATCAGATCTCTCTAAGTCTTCGAATCGAACAAAAGGTAGGTTGCTAACTATATATTGAAACTTGGGAATCTGGACCTCAATCTCCTCATTCTTGAACGGGTGTCTGAGTTTGACGTAATTTCCAACACGAAGTGCTAATGCATCACCTTGAAAGATTCTATGGACCTCGCCTATCTGCTCTGGATCTGATAGGACTAGACTTGACATTTGAACGGGGAATGTGTACTTGTCTTCAGCCCACACCTGCGAGATCGCAGACTTGGGGTCCATCCCCGACCTAACTTTCAGATCATATGATTCTCTCGCTATCGTACCAGTTCCGCAGCACGGGTCTATTGTCTTGCCTTCCACATTGTCAAATGTGAGTTCAACCAGCAATCTTGCAAGTGTGGGGGGAGTGGAAAACTGTCCTGCAGCCTTGCGGCGTGAAAACGAAATTAAAGACTCAAGAATATTATGGACTACGTCAATAGGCAGCCTCTCAAACTCCAATTCTGATAATAGTGCATTTAATCCAACAAGGCCACCCCAAGTCGCCTGAGTAAGAATTTCGACTCCGATCCCTCCCTGAAGGATATTCGCAAAATCTGAAGCATCTATTATTCTGTGGAAAATGTTGATAACATCTGTCGGACTTGTGGAGTAGGATACTGATTCAATTTCTGCCGCCAAGGATGTGTATCTTTTCAAATAGTGAC
>DAHVAI010000012.1 GCA_027314685.1 Nitrososphaerota archaeon
GCTAAGCCGTCTTAGATAAGAGCTGAAGGCATCTAAGCTCGAAGCTAGTCCCGAGAAAAGATGACCATCCGCTACTTGCGTCCTCCGCAAGGGGGACGCAGGTACGGTGAAGAGCCGTCATAGAAGATGACGTTGATAGGAGAGAGGTGTACGCTGGAAGGCTACGGCCGACTAGTTTAGCCTGCTCTTACTAATAGCTCAAAGCGTTGGGTTAAATGGTTGCATGGAAACGAACTGCGCAAAAACCTGTGAACGACGATTACACTTTTTACGAATTAGTGATGAATCTGATCGAACATTGATCAGCTATTTTTGAAACACATCGCTAGATATGTTCAATAGCGGATGCTGACTGATTCTTATTGAGATAGTTTGGTGAGTTGCACTGTTTGCAAGGAACGTGTGAACAACTCGTTTTTACGCGTAGAAAGTCCAACTTGCCACAACGGCCACGCGCTCGGAACTTGGATGGCTTGTAGTAACGAGAACGAACGGCATGTGTATCTGAATCTAGAATCCGCTCTTTGTCCATATTGCTTGTCAACTGCTGGAAGAAGAATAGCCGATGGCTGTAGAGTAAAGTGTCTGAAGGTAGGTACTGATGGAAGTGTTTGCTCTGCCCGACCATACCTTTGGATGAAAGAGGGCCCGCCATGCTTTCTAAACCACGTAGAAAAGATGAAACTGGTCTAGCTCATCTTTTCTTGCGCTTCTTCTTTAGTTTCTCCTTTTTCACACGCCTCTTTTTGATGCGTTTCTTTTCAATGATCCCCTTAGTTAACGGAGGCGGATACGCGTGCAAAAGCTTTCTGGATTCTCTTAAGGCAGCTTTCTTACCTTTCAACGAAACTACTTTCAGTAGAAATCTATTGGGTTTAGCTGGATCGTTTTTCGCGAGATATTTGCACGAGCTGACTGCGACTTCCTGCAAGACATTGCTATCCGATCTCTTGATCCAAGTATTGTAGAGGATCTCTGAAGTCTTTCCAGTACTCAGCACCCATAAGTTTGAAAGCGCCAGAAGAGTTGCATCTCTCAGATTCTGATTCTCGAAAAGTAGTACCCTGAGATACGACAATGATTTTCTCACATTCGTCTGACCCATCTTGGCAATTACATAGCAGACCGTAACGATTGAGTGTTCCATTTCATGACGTTCAGTCTTTGAAAGCTCCATCACATAAGCTAGAAATGCCCATATGTGACTTGGGTCGTAGCCTGACATTATCACGCCAATGGTGCGTGCGATTTCATCGTCATGGGTTCCGCATACCTGAAACAGTCTCTTCCACTCTCTACGCTGTACATAATCAGATATCGTGAATCTGAGCTCAGTGTAGACGCTGGTTGAGACTGGCATCTGGAAGGTTGTACACCCAGTGCCTAATAACCTGATGTTCCGGAACGTGCCTTGTGAGGCAAATCAAATTTTGGACCTAGATGACGAACGGAATTTCTTGATTAATTCCGGGTTGGATAACATAAACTCTGTAAAGGCTCCAAGCTTCTGAAGTGTGTCCGTATGTAAACCGTGCTCGATTCGCTCTGCATCTTGGTGTGCAATTCCCTCCTCGACTCCAAACAGCACTAGAAAACTCGCTATCAGGCGGTGCCTTTCTTGCATCTCCTCTGCGAGTTTCTTACCTTTCGTAGTGAGTTTTATGCCTCTATATCTCTCATGGACCAAGAATCCCTCACGGTCAAGTTTCTTCACTATGCTTGTGACCGTTGGTTTTGAGACCTTCATTCGCTCTGCGATATCGACAGAGGCTGCGAATCCCTTTTCGTCGATGAGAGAATCGATTGCCTCAAGATAGTCCTCGGTTGCTTCGACAGATCCGCGCGGAAGATTCTTTGGTTTTGAGGATACTGCCCTTTCTGTTTTGCGCGTGTCAACCAAGATGCTTCTCTCTTGTACAAGTTCATTAGGCTAGGATTATTCTTGCGGTGTGTAGAGGATTTGTTCGAACTTTTTGATATATATGAGTGTTGAGTTCTTGTTTTGAAAGAAGCCTGAAGGCAAGCAGGAACTATTGGTATCCTCCCGGCATGAAATGAGAGGTTTACTCCGGTTTCGTATTTGAATTGATGCCGATAGTCGAATTAGGAACCAGGGTCGCCCTTGAGGCATCTAATCCACAGATGATAGCCGGATAATGTAAGTGAGTCAAGTTGACTCAAAATAGTCTTTCAGTAGATACGTCGAAAGACTACCGCAATGGGGGCACAGATGAAGAGTGCCTGCCTCGTATTGTTCTTTTGGGATTGTGGCGAATTCTTCTGATGTATATGTGCTGTTGAAAACTTTGCCACATGATTTGCACTTGAGCGACATCTTCATCTTTAGTCTCTTCAGCACAGTTTCGTCACCATCGTTAAGATATTTATCACTACGAGACGAGAGAATCTTTGGGACGTTCGGTTTCAATCAATTATCCTGGAAGAAATAAGTATTCTTCAGTGAGAAAGGCCCTTTGTCGATTTAGCTTCACAAAGCGCCGCAATTGGTTCATCGTGTTCTCACATGAACAGAACTGGAATAGCGCATCATGCCTAGTTTGATGATTTCGGTCAGTTAGACCAACTATCTTGACTGCTTCTTATTTTGGTGGATTCTGCGGACAAGGCATAACTGACATGGAAGCAGCCAAATTAAAGAAACTTGAGGAGTACGCGGCTATTCTTGGGAAAAAGGCAGCGGATGAGGAAAAAGAGGGAGCGTACGCTGAAGCGATACCTACCTATCTCAAAATCGTGGACGTGCTATTGGTCATGTCTGAAGCCTCCTCGAACTATTCATACTGGGTAAAATGCACGACCAATGCTGAGACTTATCAGAAGAAGATAAAGACTTTGTTAACGAAACTATCAATCAAGAACGAAACCACAGAGGTTCATACTTCGAGTACTTGATCGTGTTACTTTTCAAAGATATCCCAACGCCGCGCTCTTATCACTTGCGTGTTCAGTCGCATTACAAATTAGGCTTGGGAAGAATTAGGATTACCGAAGTCTCCTCGAATCATCTATTATACGCATACCGTTTTGTTACATAATGATAGATTCTCCTCCACACCGTAAGGTTGAAGGCAACTATCAGTATTGTCATCGAAAGGACTGCGAAAAATAGTACTAGGTTATTGCCCTCGTAGGTTGCAATATCGATCATCTTTCCTATGCCAACGCCAACCTGAGTTAGAGGTGCCGCGTTAGTGTCAAGCTGAAAATACTCTGCAATTATGAGAGCATTCCAGGCTCCTCCCACTGCAGTTATCATCCCGGTGAGTAGTCCGGGAAGAGCGCTGGGTACGAAGACGTTCCTCCAAGATGAAAGTCTGCCAACGCTAAACACTTTCGGCAGCTCCTTCATATCAGATGGAAGAGTCCTAACGCCTGCCATCACGTTAAACACTATGTACCAGAAAATTGAGAGCATGATTACGAGCGCTGCGACAATTTCGCTAGAGTGTCCAATGAACGGTATTAGAACGATTGCTGGAAGAAGAATCGGTGCAGGGATTGATGATATCACCTCAAAGACCGGGGTTGCAGTATCGTATAGTTTGAAATTCAAAGAAACAGCTATGCCCAGCGGAAGGCCTATTGCAACGCATAAGAGTGTGACATACCAAACTCTGACAAACGAAACGCCAAGCGCGAATAGAGCAGCAGATTCCGTAGATAGAATGACAGACGCCGATGGTATATTTCGGAGCGCAAGATCCCCTGAGGCCGCAACGCTGCTCAAGAACAACAAGAGAAAGAGTGCAACGAAAATAAGGACAGAGTACTTCACACCCTTTTTGAATCTTGAGAAAGATGATGTGAACCTCGTGACACCTCTGCCTTGTGATAGAAGGAACAGTTTCGATAAACTTCGATGGTTTACCCAAGAATAGAATTTCATCAGTGGGTCACGATGCACTTCCCTGGGTTCTTCCATCATCTTGTACTTTTCAGACCAAAGTGCAAACTCGCGAAGGAAAACAAATCGCCACACTATCACCGTGATGATCAGCTCAAAAACCAAGAAAGTATAGTCAGTATAATCTTGAGAGTTGGTGAAAGATGCTACCGCGATACCGATGCCGTATCCTACTGGAACCTTTGTAGATCCAGCTGATATGATTTCACTTGATACCAAGAAGAATAATCCGACTGCCCAAGAGATTTGTGAATTGTATGCAATTCTGCTCAATGAAGCCGGAATGTACACGGACTTGATTCGTTGCCAGGCGCTTTGGTGAGAGACGTTGAGTAGGTCTTGATAATCCTGTGGAATCGCCTTTACTGCTTCATAGACTCCAAATGCAATGTTCCAAGACATACTCGTGAAAATCAGAATAATGACTGCAAGATTTGCACCAAGGACATTGGGTAGGGCTCCATATATACCAAGTATAACGAATGGGAAAAATCCAAGAATTGGTATTGACTGGAAAATGTCAAGGAGAGGAAGAATGATTGCTTCCGCCCTCTTATTCCGCGCGGCCAATATTCCGACTACTAGTGCAAAAACAATACTCAGCCCCAGAGCAATGATCATTCTGACCCAAGAAACCAGAATATCAAGGGTTATGAGTCCAAACTGAATGAATGTCGTACCTTATCAGAAGACTCGAAAAACCCTATGGCTATTTACGCATTGTTCGTATCAAAAAAGTTGGATGCTGTCTATATCCAATATTCAGAAAGATGTAAATCAGCATTTTCTGCCATGGACAAATCTGGATATCGACAGTCTCTTGATTACCTTCAAGTCGAAAAAGTTTCGAATGTTCGTAACATCGTTGCCCTGTTGTGATACCACTCAATCCCAATTTCTTGCTACTCCTTTCGATGAACGAGATTTAGTGAAATATTTTGCTCTCACGTATGCAATAGATATCTTGTTGAAAACGAGTCTTCATGTATTTGTGCTGGAGGTCATCGAATGAGCACTACGTCTACTAGCCGATATCAACAAGAGGGGAAGGAACAAGCATCGAAAATTGGATCAGTTCCGATAGTCTCTGTCGAACATGTGTGTTTGGACTTTAGAAAGGAGAAGGAACAATTACCGGTCGTTGTGGATGTTTCGTTTACTGCTTGGAAGGACCAGTTTGTCACTATTACTGGTCCTTCTGGCTGTGGAAAATCCACGCTTCTTCGAACAATCGGAGGTCTGAACAAACCTTCTACCGGCGTGGTGAAGTTTCACGAGTCGGAGATTATCAGCCCTCTTCCCGAAATTGCAATGATCTTCCAGAACTTTGTCCTCCTTCCTTGGAGAACTGCTCTTGAAAATGTAATGTTTGGTCTTTCTTCTCGGAAAGATCTTACTGAAGACCAAAAGACTCAAAGATCTATGAAAGCTCTTAGCGATGCGAACCTCGCTGGCTTTGAGAACGTCTATCCTGGCGAACTTTCGGGAGGGATGAAACAAAGAGTCGGAGTTGCAAGAGCCCTAGCTTTAGAACCCGAGGTTCTTTTAATGGATGAGCCTTTCAGCTCGCTCGATAATCTAACAGCAGAGCACCTGAGAAGAGAAATCTACTCGCTATTGATCAACCCTTCATCGCCCATACAAAGCGTAATAATGGTCAGCCACAATGTGGAAGAGATAATCGAACTGTCTGATAAGGTCGTAGTACTCTCCTCAAGGCCAGCACACGTCGTTGGGGAGATGACCATCGATCTACCAAGACCTCGAAACAAAAAATCAGAGGAATTTTCGGAATTGGTGGACAAGATTTATGCACTGCTATCTTAGAGAGGTATTGAGTTAGTTGGACCCTTCTCGACCTTCAATTCCAGCAAAGCCGCCAGTCATGCCCGCAAACGTGCGTGCGGGGCAGGTACTTGGCCTCGTCGAGATCACCGGTGGTCTGGGTGGCCCAATCGACCTGTCGAGACTTGCTGACGAGTTTGGCGCTGATCTGGTAACCCTACTACCTGTAGTTGACGCAGGTGAAATGCTAGGCTTGATCAGGGTCGACAAGGGGAATGTTGCCCTTACTGAATTCGGGACCAAATTCCAGAAAGCTTCAAAACAGAAGGTGAGGCTGCTCAAAGACCAACTTGCGAAGATAGAGCCATTCAGGACCGCATTAAAATTAACGGGCAATTCTAAGAAGGGCGTTACCACTCGTGAAATCTGCGAAGATCTACTTTGGAGAGACACTCGCTGGCACCATAACCCTGAGGTAAACGAATCGCTCGTGCAAGCACTATTGATTCATTGGTCAATTTACGCAGGACTGTTGAGCTACAACGGCAAGACAGGGAAATTCCTAAAGGTCTAATCGAAAACAAACAAACTACCGATGAGAAAAAGCAAAACAGCAGCAGCTGCGCCAATCAAGAGCATTTCGAATCCCGCAGTCAGAAACTTTCTACCCGAGAGCTTGCCCTTCCACCCTCCAACTATGAACAGGAATACAAGCGAGCTCAGAATCGAAAGTAGTACTGCGACTGGCTTCGTACTTGTACCTAAGTATGCTACCAAAGGGACGAGGGCGCCGAAGAAAAACGAGAAGCCAATGACAGTGGCCGTCTTCAGCGGTTTTTCGAGTTTGGTTTCATGAATGTGCAGCTCGTGCATCAATAGATCTTCTAGCCATTTCTTCCTGTCTGAGGTGATCCTTTTCACTACGGTTTCGGACTCTTCTTCTGTCAGTCCTTTCTGCAGATAGAAACTCTTTAGCTCGTTCCTCTCTTCGTCAGGTTCCATCTCGATTTCTGCAGATTCACGGATTGAATCTGCACGAAACAGATCTCTCTCA
>DAHVAI010000013.1 GCA_027314685.1 Nitrososphaerota archaeon
TCTAAGCATCGAGCCCACACATCCAAAATCAATTCACAATATTGTAGATTTTCATCAAAAACCTCTCTTTGATTCGTCTAATCCATAGATACGGACGAAAATATGATATCAGTCCCGGGATATCGATGCCTTCATGAGCCTACCTGGAACGTCAGCAGGACATCGTTCAAAAGGTTCATTCTTTTCCATGGAAACTCTTGCACGATCTGTTCTCGAGTTAGACTATGGAATTCTAGAGTGCGACATATTGAGCGATCCCGAAGGTGCAGTCCTCGCTAGCGTAAGCACGCCATTGATTAGGGGAACTGTCGCCTCTTACCCAAAGACTGGGTCTGGTATGGCTCCGACTTGGGCTTTGGCAATAATAAACATCCTAAAGCGGCTTGACAAGGAGCGTAGTCCGCTAAACTACGTAATGGTCTCTAGGGAGAAATTCAACGCAATTTTTTTCCCAACAACAGTAAACAATCAAAGCATCGTCATGGGAGTACTTCTGGAAAAGAGCGCCGACCCCTTTAAGATATTTGAGCGCATTATGAGTCTGATACAAGCCTAGACTATCGGTCAGGTTTTGGTAGCAACGCCTGGTCAATGAGATTCTCCAATCTCCCTGAAAGTGTTACCATTCTATAAAATTGGAAGAGTTTCCCCAGTTATGCCTTGAACTGAACCTTGCATCCTGTTTTTGCCTTTGCCATTTGAAAAGCTTCTTCAGCTTGATCCAAAGCTAGTCTGTGCGTCACAATTTCTTCCGCCCTAACTTTCTTGCATTTTAGGAGGTCTATCGCCTGCTCGTAATGCTTCCAACTAGAGCCGTATGAACCCTTGAGCGCTATCTGCCTTCTCACCAGGTCAGAGGCCGCTATTGGGACATCTTCAGGGAATATTCCAATCACTATCACTTGGCCGCCCTTTGAAACTAGAGAAATTGCAGTTCGTAGCGCGGCAGGTGCCCCTGCAGTAACGACGACAATGTCAGCTCCATACCCTCCGCTCATCCTCTTTACTTCCTCGTCCGGACTACTCTCCTCGCTGTTCATTGTTTGGTACCCCAGCCTGTCTCTAGCTATCCCCAGCCTGAATGAATCCACGCCCACACCAATGACTAGTATATTCTCCAAGCCCTTGGACCTAAGCACCTCTGCCGAGAATAGTCCCAGCGGTCCCGGTCCTATCACCGATGCAGACGCGCCCGTTCTTACCTCAGCAACATCATCAAGTGCATTCACGACAACAGACAGCGGTTCCACAATGCCTGCTTCGAGAAATGATACCTCTTTAGGAAGTTTGTGCAAGAACCTGGGGTCGAGAGAAACATACTCTGCGAACCCACCGTTCCTGTGCATCCCGAATATCTTGAAGTTTTGGCAGATGTTTGTGAGCCCCATTCTACAAAATTTGCATTCGCCGCAGTAAATTACTGACTCTGCCGAAACTCGATCTCCCACACTGAATCCCTTGGCATTCTCCCCAACCTCTTCAATCTCTCCTGCAAATTCGTGCCCCATTACAACTGGCACAGTCGCAAATTTCTGATAAGCTGGGGTAAAGTTGTAAAAGCCCAAATCGCTTCCACAAATAGAAGCTGATCGCATTCTAAGAAGGACTTCGCCATCCCTGACTTTATCTGGTGCGGTCTCCACGACCTCGAGACCTGGCTCCCTCTTTGTCTTGGCGACAGCTCTCATTTTTCTTCGCGCTAGTTTCCTATTCATTCTTTACCGGGTTTCGAAGCTTTCCTATGCCTTCTATCTCTGCTTCGACTACGTCGCCCTCCTTGAGGAAAGGAGCCCCAGTAAACGCTGCAACTCCCATAGGGGTGCCGGTCGAAATGACGTCGCCAGGCATTAGTGTAATGCCATTCGATATGTATTCCACAAGTTGATCAACCTTGAATACCATCTCCCCGATTCTTTCGTCCTGCTTGATCGAACCATTTACTGAAAGTGAAATTCTCTTTTCGTAGATGTTAGTGATCTCATCAGTCGTAACCAGCCAGGGTCCCAAAGGAAGAGCGTTATCCAAACCCTTGCCCTTTATCCAGTTTTGGCCAAGCGGACTCATTTTCAGTGGGTACCCTTCTGGCAATTGAAGGTCCCTATAACTTACATCATTTGAAATGGTATACCCTGCAACGTATTCCATTGCCTTTTCTCTCGGGATGTACTTTCCCTTCTTTCCTATAACTACGGCGAGTTCAACTTCCCAGTCAACTTTCTTGGATATTCTTGGAACCAAGATTGGATCACCCTGCCCGATAATCGCATTCGCAAACTTGGTGAAGAAGTAAGGCTCTGACGGTGGTTTTACGTCCTGCTCCTTGCTGTGAGAGGCATAATTTATCGCAGCGCAGTATATCTTCTGTGGTCGTAGTATTGGGCTAGCTAGTCTTACCGACGAGAGTGGAATCGGAGATGCGCTGTTAAGATTATTTTCAGACTGACGCAAAATATCTAGCTTTCCTTGCGACAGCACGTCGTCAATTGTCGCAAGATCATTGATTCCTGCTTTGCTAAGAGAGTCTGCCAGGTCAATTACTTTACCCTCCTTAACCAAACCAATTCTGATCCTACCTTCTCTAAAGTAGTGTGCTAGTTTCACAATTTTTCACTTGCTACTGAGATTTGCCGGTTCAATTAACGTGAAAAGTATTTTGTTCGAGGTTGTGATATTTCTATTTCTAAAATAGTCGGGCCTTTGAATTTACGCAAAGAGGCTCATTTCGGCCTTACCTCTCTCGAAATTGATCATGTCCTTTAGCGCATCTCCTAGGCTAAGTCTCTCTCTAAACCCAAGTTCGTCGTATAGTCTTGAGCAATCAACATCGAGACCCGAGGGTCCCGCTATGGTAGATGACGTTACAGTCGGCGCGTCTGTTTCCTTGAATTCGATCCTGGATTTGGGAACCAATCGCTTTAGCGAATTTACTACCTCTATTGAACTGAAGGGCTTGCTACTTCCTGCATTGTAGAGTGGTGATTTTGCTTTGCTTTTGTCAGCAAACAGCGCGTAGACTAACGCAGAGGCCATCTCCTTCACGTACAGCCAACGCAATTTTGCATTCTTGTATGCAAAATCTTCAGGCAACGTCGTATCTCTTTCCAGTGCAACATTCTTTATGAAATCGTTGAATCGTCCCGTGTAGCCCCAATATCTTCCAGGCCCCCACGCGCCAGTGAGCCTGAGGCACAAGATGTCGAGACCGTATGTTTCTCTGTAGAATTGGCTCATCGATTCATTCGCAAATTTAGCAATTGAGTAGGGTTCCGGAGGACAGTGTGGGAAATCATCTTCGTTGACTCTCATGCTCGGGTAGTATTTCTCAAGACCATACACAACTACTGAACTTGTAAAGAGCGTTCTTTCAAGATCAAGCAATCTTGAAGCTTCGAACACGTTGTTCGTGCCGTCGCAGTTAGTCCTTATCGACTTGGCAGGTCGCTCCTTCGACTCCAAAACTAGCATCGCGGCAAGGTGAACCACGTGAGTTATCTTGTTTGTTTTTACTACATTTGCGAGGTCCTCGAGGTCGAGAACATCCCCGCTCAAGACTTTCACCTTGGATGAAAAATGAGCAATATCTACAAGGTTTGGCTTGAAATCATAAATCACCACGTTATTTCCACGTTTGATCAACTCCTCGCAAACGTACACTCCCAGCTGTCCTGTTCCTCCAGTCACAAGAACGTTCGGCATTTACCACGCGGCCTTTACTTGACTCTCGTATTAAATACTTGTACGGATCTGGGCAAGGTCAAACAACATCTTAAATCGATCCCAGTCAACTGTTATAAATTGAGAATATTCCCGAAGTCTTTCGGAATTTAAATTTGTTTAATCTCTCTGGCGTCGTCGTAGCTTCGGTCACACCATTTCGCAAAGGACAAGTCTACAAGGAGGGCTTTGACCTTCTAATCGAGTTTTTAGTCTCAAAACGCGTGAATGCTATTTTTGTTTGCGGGACCACAGGTGAGGGGATGATCATGAACTTGAAGCAAAGGAAAAGGGCCGCCGAACTTGCAGTTCAGTCAAGCAAAGTTCCCGTTATTGTACAAGTTGGGACAAACAACCTCGAAGACACTATTGACCTAACAAAACATGCAAGAGACATCGGAGCTGCCGCTACAGCCTCAATAACTCCAATGTTCTATCCATACACCAACGATGGACTAGCGTCGTATTTCCTTGAAGTGGCAAGGGCCTCTGACCTTCCAATTTTTGTTTACAGCAACCCTTCCCGGACAGGCGTGAAGATCTCGCTCGAGACACTAACCAAGATCTTCAAGGAAGGCCCTGGCAACCTAGCTGGCGTGAAAGAAAGCAGCGCCGACATGACTTTTCTCGGAAAGGTGATCCAATCGTTTGGTGCAAAGATGGTCTTTAACGGCGCTGATACTTGCTTTCTTCCCGGTCTTGTGCTAGGGACGTCAGGACAAGTATCCGGCTACGCCTCTCTTTGCCCGGAGCTCTACGTTCAGCTATACGAGGCATGGACCAGCGGGGACTTAAAGAAGGCTCAAAGTCTTCAGGCAAAGATATCAAAAGTAAAGGGCCTGCTTGAGACGCCTTACATACAGCCCATCAAGGAAGGACTCAGAATGCGTTCGATCGATGTTGGCGACGTAATTCCACCTCTTGTAACCATGAGACAATCTGAAATCGAGAATCTAAGAAAGGGCCTTGCAGAAGCTGCGCCCGAAATCTTTGCTAGATGACGAGATGCACGAGTTTGATCGACGTACTCTCGTTGGGCGAACCGCTGGTTCAACTCAATCCATTGGAGGAAGGACCTTTGCGTCACGTGCATCTATTCGATAAGCACACCGCTGGCTCCGAAGTCAATGTCTTAATCGGAGTATCTAGGCTCGGTTTCAAGACCTCACTCATAACAAGACTAGGGAAAGACGAATTCAGCCAGTTTGTTCTTGCGACTCTCAAGTCTGAGGGCGTTGGCACAGAGGGAATCAAACAGTTTGATGGGAAGAATTGCGGTGTCTTTTTTGTTCAGCGCGACTATCCCATCCCAGAGAAAAGCGACGTTGTTTACTACCGGAGCGATTCTGCAGCAAAGTACTTGTCTTCCGACGATATCGACGAGTCCATGGTGAAAGAAAGCAAGATACTTCACGTCACCGGAATAACACCTGCTCTGAGTGAATCTTGCAAGAAAGCTACTTTTAGAGCAGTTTCGCTCGCCAAGGAAAATAACGTGAAAGTTTCCTTTGATCCTAATTACCGAAAAAAGTTATGGAGCGAAGTAGAAGCCGAGCCAGTCATGCGCGAGATCGCAAAACAGTCAGATCTTTTGTTTGTAGACACCAACGACGCAAGGATGATACTGGGAAGGCAGATCGGCGAGGTTGATGAAACTCTGAAAGATCTGCTCTCCCTGGGTCCGCAATTTGTTGTCCTAAAACTTGGGGCCAGGAGAGGATTGGCAGCAATATCGCGTGATGGCAAGGCAAAGAGTTTTGGGGTAAGGGTTCGCCCCGTCGATTCTATTGGAGCTGGCGACGCAGTCGTCGCTGGTTTTCTAGCAGGATATCTCGGAAAGGAGCCCCTTCAGAAATCACTCGATATGGCTGAATGTTGCGCAACTTTGGTTGTGTTGAGAAGAGGAGACTACGAGAATCTTCCTGACAAACAGTATCTCGATCGATGGCTTGCAGCAAAGGAACAAGATTTCGACTTGGATCTAAGGTAAACTGAAAGTCAGCAAATCAGCTTTACAAAGCAACCTCTTAAGATCACATTTTTGGAGCTAGATGTTTGCACGATGCACACTTCTTCACCGAAAGTTGCCAAAAGAGCTTAACTATGAGAACCTTGAAATTACAATGGAATTCTTGCCAACCGCGAAAAACAGTCCGACAGAAAGATGTGATGCACTTTTCAAACTACTAGACCTAAAAGGTAGTTCACACGTACAAACTGCAATCATTTCAGATCCAAAACATGTTTTCTATTTTACAGGTTTCTTTACTTGGAGGCCTCGATTCAGTAGCTTTCTTTTGTTGCGAAGGGAGAAAGAGCCTGTTCTCTTCGTTGGGTCTACCAGAGCAGAACTAGCTGAAAAGTCCTTTCGCGGCAGGGTTGTCGCCTACAATGATTACGACGTAAGCGAACGAATGGTCTCATACGCCGACTATGTATCAAGAGAATTCGTCAAATTTCTCGAAAACGAGAAAGTAGCAAATGATGACTCTACCGTAGGAATCGAAAGTTGGAATCTTGCTAACGAATACGCAAATGCTCTAACTCAATCTCGGTCGCTTGACATCTCTAAAGTAATCCTCGAGATGAGAAAGACAAAGGGAACTGACGAGCTAGAATATGAAAGAAATGCGTCAAAGAGATTAGCGGTCGCCTACAAGACTATCAAAGACCATGCTCTAGCCGGAGAAACTGAACTCGGCCTCTTTGCCCACGCCAACCTAGCCGTTTTCAAAAACTTTGATCCACTAGAATACTTCGAAGTATCTAACGTGTTTGGCGATTTTGCTTCAGGCAAAAGGACGTTTGAAGGTTCAGGCGGTCCTACAAGAAAAAAGCTTGTAAAAGGCGACCTTCTTATCCTCGACCTTCAAGCA
>DAHVAI010000022.1 GCA_027314685.1 Nitrososphaerota archaeon
CCAGAATCTCTGACAACATTCGAAGGTTTCTCAGCTTTCAAAGGAGAAACTTGCTCTTCAATCACTCTGATCTTCTTTATGTTGCCAGCCTTCAACCCGATGTTATATCCGGACTTGAGTTTAAGGACAATATACTCGGAATCCGCGTGTTCGTATCTTGGAATAACGAGACCGCTGGTTACGAGGCCATCGACAGTTTCGACTTCGATCCTTTGTCCCACGTTTGCTTTGAATTTCTCCAGAATCTCTTTCCCAGCGCCCTTGTTAGATTCCGAAGAGTGATTAGTGGTAGACAAAAGTTAGCGCTCTGAAGCGATTTTTCGGAAATAGGATATTAAGGCTTGCACACTTCGCAAGCCCTAGCTCCTGATTATCTATAGTACGGAACTGCGACTTTCTCGACGGGCTTTCCTTCTCTCGAAGTCTTTACTTTGCGAATCGCGTCTTCAAAGTGCTTCATGGTAACGACAGCATCAATCGCATTTTTCTTGGCATCCTCAGGTTTTGGAAACTTTGCGACGTACTCCTGCAATACCAGCGAGACTGCGGTGTTCACAACAGACGTAATGTCCGCTCCGGTGAAACCATCCATCATTTCAGCAACTCTTTCCAAATCCAGGTCCTTGGAGATCGGTTTTTGCTTGGTCTGTATGTCGAGTATCTGTTTTCTAGCAGCTTTGTCTGGCGGCGGGATGAACAGCAATTTGTCAAACCTACCTGCTCGGAGTAGTGCCGGATCAACCATGTCCATTCTGTTGGTCGCTGCTAGAACCACAACACCGTTCAGCGCTTGGATTCCATCAAGTTCTGTTAGGAGTTGGCTAACAACTCTTTCGGTCACCATGCTGTCTCCTCCTAGCCCTCTTACTGGCGCAAGAGCGTCTATCTCATCGAAAAATATGACACACGGCGAAGCCTGCCTGGCTCTCCTGAAGACTTCTCGTACACCTCTCTCAGACTCACCGACCCACTTTGAGAGCAGTTCCGGGCCCCTTACGCTGATGAAATTAGCCTCACTCTCAGTCGCTACAGATTTCGCGAGTAGCGTCTTGCCAGTTCCAGACGGACCGTGGAGCAGGATACCCTTAGGCATGCTGTATCCGATTGCTGTGTAGAGATCTGGATACTTTAGC
>DAHVAI010000024.1 GCA_027314685.1 Nitrososphaerota archaeon
AAGGAGCAGCTCGGTTGTGAGAGGAAAATGCCCTCCAAGAGACAATTCAGTTACAGAGCAGCTGTCCAATTACAAGAGGTGGAAGAAAAAGCACGGTTACGGAATGCGCTGGATGGCAGAATCAGCTTTTTCCTCACTCAAGAGAACGTTTGGCGAATCGATCAAATCTGTAAAATGGGAGAACATGGTGAATGAATTACTCCTGAAGGCGTCGATGTACAACGCCTTCATGCGGATGAAGAAGACCTAGCGAAACAGAAAGTAGCGAAGGAATTGTACGTTTATTCAGTTATTCAACAGAGCAGGTTTCGGTCAAACAAAGGACGTTTTTTCACGGTTTTAGTCGATGCGAAAACTCGTCGAGACATTTTTCGCACACAGTGTTATCGAACAATTACCTATATTCAAACTTCATAGCAATCTCATGATTCAATTCTGCGGACATATCTCACTATAGAATAGTATGGTGCTTCGAGTGCCAAAAAGTACTTTGGATTTGCTTAGAAGCTTGATCGTTGAGATCTGTGCAAGAATTTTTATGCAGTTTAATGACCAGAAACTTTCGTACGAGACGAGAAAAAAAGCGAGATTGGATAGAAATCTCCAGCTCCATCCTTCACGAATGTGTTAATGGCGAGCTCTTTACAAAGATTATGTACAAAACCAATGTTTGCTCGCAGCAAGCACGAGATTACACCACTCCCTAATCGATTAAGGATTGCTTGAAGCGTGCAAAGGCCCGAACGACTCGAAGATGTATCACATAACCCCACAGGGAAGAAGATTCCTTGAGCTTAGCGGCGAATTGGAACAGCTAATGCAACACGCCGCGCCTCAAGCTATTATTATGATCAATTGGTATTGAACTTTATCAAAATGGAGGATTAGATGCGCATTCCTTCAGATATGACTTCTGAGACTTTTCTAAAATTGAATTAACCAGTCTCATTTTGAGGTAGCGCACTACAGACTTGGCCCCATATTATCCTATTCAGAATAGATGAAGAAGCACTATTTACGGATGCTCCAGACCATGAACGCTTTCATGTAAATAGGCCAAGATTTGCCCCAATTTCGCTAACTATGTATAACATTGATTGAGTATCGCATTTAGAGTCTAAATCATGCCTCCTTTCAATGATGAGGAAACTGGAGAAAAGCACAAGATCTATGTCGATCCGGTGGGTCTCATATCTTACTCAACAACATAGACGAGGACTCGAAAACTATTGTGTTCGGTCCTATTACCAAGGAGAAGACCACGCCCTCCGACAAGAAGGTTCGAGTCATAGTCAAAGGAGGGATAACCACTGACACTTCAAGATTCGGTTTGACCTACCTGTGTGCAGCCTTAAACATGGTCAAAGCCCCATTTTGAGGAGTTTCCTCTGCTGAAAGCATTTGGTTCTAGGCGCATTTATCCGTGATTAAAAGAACCTAAATGGGTGTGGAGGGGATGGGATTCGAACCCATGAACCCCTAAGAGAGCGGATCTCGCATTCAAAGCTTGATTGATCTTGAGTATCGGCAAGCCCGCATTGACCGGACTCTCCGCCGCGTTTGACCAGGCTTTGCGCGAATCTGCGATCGGTTTCGCTACCCCTCCAAAGTAGCCAACGATAATTTTTCCACGAATATAAATTAGCCCTTCGTGTTCGACATCACTTTCGATTTTTGAAAACGATTTGCGTTCCAACGTTTTGGTTTTCTTCAAAGAGCCGACGAAGCGTAGCTGAATCACACTTAGTTATCCTGACATCAATCTTCGAGCGCTTGATTAGCTTCAAGGCTATCGGATCCATCAGATCATACCCACCTGCTGTCACCGATTCGTTACTAAGAATTCTTTCTAACTCCTCTGGTGTCACTTGAGAAAGAAGTCTCGCACTCTTGTGTATGCGCGGATCTTTTGTGTAAACTCCATCTACGTCGGTTGCATTCACAAAAATCCTAGCCTGAAGCTTTTCCGATATCAATGCTCCGACACCGTTAGTACTCTGTCCCGGTTGAAGTCCGCCAACCACAACTATTGGTTTATCCCTATACGTAATCTCAAATGTTTCAACTAGAGAACTCAGTGTACTAGGAACGAAGTTTGCAGCCGACCTTCCAAGCGCTTTGGCCAACACAAGCGCGTTGAGCCTGGATGCCGCGATGCCCAGTTCGTCCAACGATGCTTGGTCTGCACCGGCTTCACGCGCAATTTCGATGTACTGGCGAGCGATACTCCCTCCGCCCGCGACGACAACAAATCTAAGTTTCCTTTGGCACTTTGTGATTTCCTTAAGCAAGAAAACTATCTTGTCGAACTCATCTGAAAAAAACAAACGGCCCGAGAGTTTTAGAACAACTACTTCGTAGTCAGACTTGCATATCATTTCAAATTATGTCACGTTGTGCCGACAACAACAGAGATATAATACAGCTTTGTTACTCCTAAACTAGACACAACGAAACCAAAGTTTATGGACCCAGCAGATGGAGACCAGTAAAAGACGGAATTGAAAGCTATACTCCCATTTGTTATTGTTTTGTTCAAGACGTACGAATTGATGAAATTATTGACGAAAGTTGTCGCTGTCGCATTTTGTGCTATAGACTGGTAAGTTGTTGATCCAAGATAATCAATGATATTAGCGTTTGAGATTGTTCCATTCGAAAGCGAAATTCCCTTTGAAGCGAACAAGCTGTTAACCCACAAAGTTCTGGTTGTGAGGTTCAAAAATATCGGCCCAATCCCTGTAAAGCCATACGTGTTAATCGCGCTAGAATTTGTTGGGACCAGTCTTACCGGTGAGCTGGCATTCTCAGCTGCAATTACATCAACAAAGGGATTCTTTTCGACAACACCCGTTCCGGAAGATTGACTGATGTATGCTGGGATGAAATAGTAGAGTTGCCCGTTCACTGGGTAAAGAAGGATATTTCCAGGCGTAGCGCCGGTTAGTGTGAGTTGAGTCTTCGTCGCAGAATCGGTGTTGAATGCACTCAAAGCAGCGCTGGGCCCCAGTAAAGGCACCCCATTAATTGAAGTTGAATTCGTCTGGTAAAGATACATTTGCCCTAGTTGATCCCCGCCATACACAACGTAAAGGCCGGCAAGATTTCTTCCCGTTGAAGAAGTGTATTCCACCAGCTGCACTGCAGAAAATGAGACATTGTTGTTGACAACGAAAGGAATGTAGAGGACCTCAGTGTTGGTGGGTCTTTCAAAGAAGAATGAACCAGAAAGGAAGTTGCTAGCTTCATTGATGTTGCTACCAACGTGATCTACAAAGTCCGCATCCAGCTGTCCATAGAATTGCTGGTTTCCCAAGAGCTGTTCAGGATATCTCAGTTGAGATTGTAGCCAGGAAGGGACGGTGCCCCAGCTCGGGTAATATTGCTTGTAGAAGGACTGAAGGAAGTTATCCTGACCCGGGAGGGTGTAACCTTGCATCTGACCGTTCGCAATGTTTACCAACACTACTCCAAAGAATCGCATATAGTCCTGAATCGGAGTCCCAGGCACATTTGTGAAGCCCGAGTGAAGCGGATAATCGATGTAAACTTGAATGGCAAAATAGAGGTTAGTTCCATCGGTAACGAGATACGTAGAACTGTCCTCGGTCAGCCCTGTGATCAAAATGTTGTTCACCCGCTGGAAGACCTCTCGGTCATGAAGCATTGCAATGCAGTTTTGTGGAGGGGAAAATGCGAAACCAAGCTGGCCTTGCTCCAAAAACCACAGGGATCTTTGAGGACCACAAAGAGTATAATCTGGTAGTCCGGAATATGTCACGTTCTCGATCTCGGATAATCCTCGGACGCCCACGTATACGTCATTCGCAAAACCACGAGCCCCAAAATTGTCTTCGCCGTAGTACATCAACGGCTGAGTTGGAATACCAAATGCTTGTGTGACAGGAACGAACTCACCAGTGTGAGTGTTCATCACTATTATCTTTGAACTGTGAGTGTAGATCAAATGAACCGCCCTCCAATCGTTCGGATTTGGGTAAGAGAATGTAGTAGTTGATACCCAATATTCCTGATTATGAACGTAGACTATCGAGGGAGTGTTCAGCTGTAGATAGTTGACACCTATTTGGTTCTTGCTTTGAGTCTGTGAGGAATTTGTATCCCAGTTTCTTATCAGTGAAAGTGTGATGCTAGCATTACCTTGAGGTATAGCGCTTATGCTCGACTGGGTAACATTGCCTATTCCCGTTGCCCAGCTGCTAACCGCAACCTGTTTTGAAACCTGTGGCGTCCACAGGTAATTAGTATAGTTGTTGTTAAAGTTCAGATTGTAATATGCGACAGCACCCAGATTAATCGCAAGCAAGCCAATGATTACAATTGACGCCACTATTATTCCTGTTCTCCGCCTTTGAGCTAGAGGGACTGTTTCCTTGTTCGACCTAAAGTGGAAGACGATCGTCAATCCAACAAATGTCCCGAGCAAAGTCACTATGGCACCCCACGTATACGGGATAGTCACGTTCATGGCCCAGTAAGGCACGCCAAGAAAAACTGCGAACGCTATTGCAGACAGAGTTGCGAAGATATTTCGAATCCACTTGTCCCCTGCCCGAATGACAACGTCTCGCACAAACTTAAGGAAGAATCTGAGCGTCACTACAACAAGAATTACCTCTAGGACGTACACAATGATCTGGTACTGAATCTCCATTGTTGGGACCAGCGATATTATACCAGATGGTGATGCAGGGTTTAGCGGAAGCTCAGCGATTCTCGGGACTAAACCCCAATTCCCATAACCCTTCAACGCCATGTCGATTTCCATTGAGAGGTTTCCAAAACCAGGAAAGCCATTGTAGAGGGAGAATATTCCGAAAAGGATAGACCATTTCAGCAGCTGCCAGAATCCCCACAGCAAACCGCTGGGACGGATATACATAGGTCTAATCCTCCGTTGAGGCATCTGACCACCATATCCTCCAAAAGACGTCTGTCTATACTGAAGGCCCATGATCGCGTTGAATGACTCGAAAAGGTCACTCCTTCGTGGGAAAGGGTTTACGAATAAGAGTGCCAGTAGACCAGCAACAAGAAATGTCAATCCGCCGTAAAAGTTGATACCAAACCAGTTGAGACCAATGCCGCAAGGAGGAAGCAGGCAGCCTTTCGTACCATACATATATTCCAAGATAGACCAGTTCAGCCAAACAATGCTTACAGCAAGCCCTACGATTGCAAGAATTATAGCCAGAACAAGGTATGAAAGTAAATGGTGGCCCTCTTTGATAGGAACTTGCGATCCTGGAAAATCATCGCCGCTCTGCAAGGTTCCGCCTTTTTACACAAACAGTTTACTCCTGCATTTAAGCGAATGCCAACCAACCTTTGCCATATTCGAATTTGTAAAGTCAAAAACAAAAGGAGGTCAAGGCTTTGTTGGCTGCTAGGTTTGAACGGATAATATTCCTTGTAGACATGGATTCATTTTACGCCTCGTGCGAGATGAGCCAAAGGCCAGACCTGAAGGGTCAGCCATTTGTAGTAGGTGCTGATCTATTGGAAGGCAAAGGCAGAGGTGTTGTCCTCGCCTGTAACTATCCGGCAAGAAAATTCGGACTGCGATCAGGAATGCCAATATCAACAGCGTGGAAACTCTGTCCTC